>QMZD01000136.1 GCA_003662985.1 Archaeoglobales archaeon
GATTACTCCCAAACGATTCCTTAATCGCTGCAACCTGCAAACATTACGGAATAAAGAAGATAGCAACCTTCGATGATGATTTTAAGAGGGTAGATTTTTTAGAAATCGTGAAGATGAAATAGAGATGGAATATTGTTAATTGAAAAATTGTTAATATAATATTATTCCTTCAAATTGGAGATGGAATGATGCTTCCGGCTTTTATTGATTCGAGTGTTTTAATTGAACATCTGAAAGAAAATCAAGATGCGAGAAACCTGCTTGATGAGTTGATAATTGAGGATGGTGTTATTACATAAATGATGTGGTCGTTTCGGAAGTTATCTTCATCTACCTGAGAACCATTTCGGTGGAAATCCAATCGGGAGGATTGCAGATTACCAGTTTCCATTGAACAAGGGCTAAACTGCTGGCTACAGTAATAACAGCTTATTGGTGTTAGAAATGAAGATAGAATACGATAAGGATGCCGATGCTTTGTATATATCTCTTGTAGAAGGAAAGGTGGAGGAGACGGTTAAGGTAGCAGAGGATGTTCTGGTGGAAGTTGGAGAGGATGGAAGGGCTATTGGCATCGAGATCCTGTGGGTGAGTGAAAAGATATCTGCCGACGACATAAAAAGGATGGAAGTCACAGTTTGATCTATTACATTTATATTATATTTGCTTGTATAAAATAGAAGTTCAATTCTGAGACTTCAGGGTGATATCCATCATTTGGCAAGACCGGAGATTATTAAAATGTTTTTTCTAATATGTGCTTTTTGAAGCACGAGCTGCCTCAGGGTATTTAGCAGATTACTTGAACTTTAATTAGATGTGCAGAACTTATATTTTGCAGTATTATCTAAGAAAAGTTTTAGTAAGCTGAGAAAGAAAAGGAATACAGGTGTTAGTAATGTCTAAGGATTTCATAAGAAAGATTGACAGTTTACAAAGGGAACTTGAATACCTGAAGAGGGAGCTGATTCACCTAAAAGAACAACCAAGGTCAAAGCCATCACTCTTTGGTAGTGTCAGGGGAGAAGACGTTACCGAGGAAATGATAGAACAGGCTAAGAAGAGTTTATTTCGCGGGCTGGAGGAAATATATTGATATATGTACTGGATACCCACGTTCTCATGTGGTACTTTCTTGGCAGTAAGCGGTTGAAGGGAGCTTAGGGAGAGGATAGACGGGACCCGTAACAAGGGTGGACGCTTGCTGGTCCCCACAATAGTGCTCGCTGAGGCATTATACATTGCAGAAAAAGGCAGAGTCGCATTCGATTTCCAGAAGATGTACGGGCTCATCCGGGAAGAATCGGAGTTTGAAATCGTTAGTCTAACTCCGGAAATTTTAGAAGAAGCAATGAAAATCAAAAAAGTTCCAGAGCTCCACGATAGAATTATTACTGCCACTGCAAGATTTTACAGAGCTGGTATCCTGACAAAGGACAAGATCATTCTTGAATCGGAGATTGAAACGTAGCAGTAATGGTTAAGTTTCTTGGAAGTTTCTTAAGATGTTTCAAGAAAGGTTTGCTACGGTATGCAGAACCCTCTAAAGAGAAGAGTCAAGAGTCAATAAAACTGGCAAAAGAATGGCTCAACGAAGCAATAATAAATTTCGAGTCCGGTGCCTTAAGATCAGCCTTGGCTTCAGCATACTTAGCCGTATTTCACTTTGCAAGAGCGATACTTTTCAGGGACGGGGTTAGAGAAAAGAGTCATTACTGTGTTGGAGTTTACCTTGAAAAATATGTCAGACAAAATCTGCTTGAAGGGAAGTGGATTGCGTTTTTTGATGGGATCAGAAGCATTCGTCATGGTAATGCACTTTTACGCTCAACTCCGATAGGAAGTAAAATCCAACATCGATACCGCCGGGAAATTCATCGAGAGGATGGAAAAATTGCTGGAAACTACTTAGAAGGAAATTCTCAGTTCGGTAATTTTAGTCGTGAGATAAATGATTTCGATAGTTTTGGGCACAGAGCAAGATAATCAAGATGTCTCCCGTGATAAGGGAGTGTGAGCGTTTGGGGTTAGAGCTGAATCTCAAAGCCGGGTAAGATAACTTTGAACAATAAAATGAACGATAGTTTTTTAAATTGAACGATCGTTCAGTATATTATATGATTGGAGAATTTAGGAAGTTTGTCGGTTTCAAAGTGCTTGAGTACTTTATTACCCACCCCTCCGAGGAGATACACTTAAAAGAATTATCTAGGAAGCTTGGGATAAGTCCGGGAAGCGCTAAGGTTTACTGTGACGCTTTCGTGAGAGACGATCTGCTACTTGCTGAGAAAAAGGGTAATCTCAAGCTTTTCAAATTAAACAATCATGATTTTGCCGTTAAAGAGCTGAAAAAAACGTATTATATCGTTCTATTGAAAGAGTTGGGTATCGAAAATCTGGCAAACGGTATATCTCTTGCAATCTATGGTAGCTTCGCCTCAGGAAACTTTGATGAGAGAAGTGATCTCGATGTTCTTGTTGTGGGGGAGGAAGAAAATGTGAACAGGAGTTTCGCATTAGCCCTTCAAGAAAAATTGGGGAGGGAGGTTCAGTTAACGGTTATACCATACTACAGGTGGGAGAAGCTAAAAAGGGAAGGTGATGGATTCGCTGAAAGCGTACTCAGAAATCACGTTCTCATTAAGGGTGCTGAACTGTGAAATTTGAGGATTGCAAGGTGGATAGATGAAAATCGTATTCACAAACCACGCGAGAGAAAAATTCTTAATTCTGGAAAGGCACGGGTGTGTATTAAAGGAAGAAGATGTAATTAAAACTCTGAAAGAGCCAAATAGTATAAAAATAGGGAGAAAAGGTCGTTTAATTGCTCAGAGAGTTTTGGATGAAGAACATCTCTTGAGAGTTGTGTATGAGGAAAAAGATAATGAAGTCGTAGTTATAACATCTTATCCTGAGGGAAAGGTATGAGGATCAGCTATGACAGAGATGTGGACATACTCACGATTGAGATTTCTGATGGTAAAATAGATTATGCAGAAGAGGCTGGACCATTGATAATTCATTTCAGTAAAGAAGGTAAACCGGTATTGCTAGAAATTTTGGATGCAAGTGAGTTTCTGTCTGAGATTACAAAGATATCCATGAAAGTTAAAGATAAAGAGCTGGTAGAAACCCAGATTTAATTGCTGGAAATGTTGTTGATGAAACAAAAGCATACTCTGTGAGATCTTCATGAGATCTTCAAAATTTAAGGAAAAATGGAATGATATTAAGAGATAAACCGATCAATAGAGAGGGTAAGGAAAGATGTTTAAGTACACGATAATCATAGAAAAAGCGGGAAACAATTACTCAGCCTACTGTCCTGATTTGCCCGGATGCATCGCTACGGGCTTAACCGTAGAGGAAACGATAGAAGGAAGGAGACAATAAAATTTCATATAGAAGGCCTAAAAAAGGTTGAAGGTTCCAGAGCCCAATTGCAGCCTATAACAGTGCTTTTCACTCTGCCAGAGCTTTGCTTTTTGCAAAAGGTTATGTGGAGAGAAGTCACTACTGCCTTAATATCGCCCTCAAGCATTTGTATGGCGAGAACAACCGGATTCTTGGATTACTCAATGTATTTGATAAAATCAGACTCTCTAGGCATGATGTACAATACGGTGGCAAACTAATCGGAAGAGAAGAAGCAGAGTTTGTTGTCGAATTTGCAGAAAGATTTCTTGAGACAGTTAAAAACGAACTTGATTTTTGAGCTAAACGAGTTTAACGCTGGAGAAAGCATGAAAGTTTCAATCGTTTTAGGTACAAGACCGGAGATAATCAAGATGTCTCCGGTTATAAGGAGCTGTGAACGTTTGGGGTTAGAGCTGGATCTGGATTACTTTGTTTTGCATACGGGGCAGCATTACTCGTATGAGATGGATTGGTTTTTTGAAGAACTGGAGTTGTCCAAGGCTGATTATAGTCTGATACAGGTTTTAAGATTTAGTTAATAGGTGTTGGTTATGAAAGGGGTAATCCTCCACGGCGGTTATGGCACGCGTTTAAGGCCATTAACACATACTGGCCCAAAGCAGCTTATTCCGGTGGCAAACAAACCCATCTCGCAGTACGTTTTGGAAGATCTGCGCGAAGCAGGAGTAGAGGAGATAGCGATAATCCTTGGAGACCTCTATCCAGAGAAGGTGAAAGAATACTACGGAAATGGCTCAGATTTCGGCGTTAAGATCACCTACATACCGCAAGGTGAACCAAAAGGAATAGCTCAGGCTGTTGGGTTGGCTAAGGATTTCGTTGGGGACGATAGCTTTGTTGTCTATCTCGGCGACAACATCCTGAAAGGCGGCATAAACAGATTCGTTGAGAAGTTTAATAACAACAGCTATGATTCCATGATCCTGCTCACCGAAGTGAAAGAGCCTCAGAGATTCGGAGTTGCCGAATTCGATGAGAATGGAAAGCTTAAAAGGCTTGTTGAAAAGCCGAAAGTCCCGCCGAGCAACTATGCTTTGGTGGGAATTTACTTCTTCACACCTGTGATCTTTGAAATGATCGCTAAGCTAAAGCCCTCCTGGAGGGGAGAGTATGAGATCACCGATGCAATACAGATGCTTCTCGAAAAGAAGTTTGAAGTCGGCTATGATTTTGTAACGGGATGGTGGAAGGATACGGGAACGCCTGAAGACATTCTCGAAGCAAACAGGCTCGTTTTGGATGAAATAAAGCCTGAGGTTAAAGGAACTGTAAAGGAGGATTCCTGCATCCAAGGAAGGGTGTTTGTCGATGAGGGAAGTGTTGTGGAGAAAGGAGCACTTGTGAGGGGCCCGTGCGTGATCGGGAAGAATTCGGTAATCGAGTCAGGGGTTTACATAGGCCCCTACACGAGCATCGGAAACAACGTTACGATAAAGAAGGGAGAGATTGAAGGTTGCGTTATAATGGATGATTGCTTAATCGACGTGAACGAGAGGATAGTTGATAGCCTGATAGGCCCCCACTCTCAGATACTCACCAACTCGCATACCAAGCCGAAAGGGAGAAGGTTCGTGCTTGGGGAGAGGTCGAGGGTTGAACTTTGAGTTTTAAGGTTTAACTCGAGTTTAAACCGAGGTTTTGATATGAAACCTATGAAACTCCTGGTAACAGGCGGTCTGGGATTCATTGGAAGCAACTTCATAAGGTACTATTTGGAAAAATCTGAATCTGATGTGGAAATAATCAACGTTGATGCAATGAAATACGGAAGCAATCCCGACAATTTGAAGGAGATCGATGGAAGCAACTACAATTACACCTTCGTTAAAGGTGACATCTCCGACTACCAGTTGATGTCGGATTTGGTTAAAGACGTGGATGCCATAGTCAATTTCGCGGCTGAAACTCACGTTGACAGAAGCATCTCAGGTCCTGAAGCTTTCTTCAAAAGCAACGTTCTCGGCGTGTTCACGATCCTTGAAGCTATCAGAAAAAGGAATCCCGAAGCGATTTTTGTCCAAGTATCAACGGATGAAGTTTACGGTGACATAGTAAATGGATCCTTTACTGAAAACGATGCTTTAAGGC
>QMZD01000137.1 GCA_003662985.1 Archaeoglobales archaeon
GACCATGACTATAGACAAGAACTGGTGAGAACCTTGAATACGAAGAACATTAAATTTGGAATCCAGCTCCCTCATGATCCCCACAATCTGATAATAAAGGCTGCAGTACTTGCCGACAGAAATGGTTTCGATTCTGTCTTCACTCCCGACCACCTAGTAGGAGTAGGAATTAGAAACTGGAGCTCATATGAGGCTTTCACTTTGCTTGGCTACTTAGCAAGCGTAACTACGAAGGTTAGGCTTGGAACGTGCGTAAGCGATGTGCTAAGAAGACATCCAGCTGTCGTTGCCCAGTTTGCTATCTCTCGATCAAAAAGGGGTTTGTCAGACCATATATCTTAAACAACCCCTAATAGCAAACCCTAAAACCCAGATCTCACCATTTATCTTTTCCATCCTTTCTCCTTAACCTAAAATCCTTTTACCCTAATATCCCCTCGATTGTATGTACAGCCCCACTAAGAATCTTATAGGATCCCCATAACGTTTATCTTCAAGCTTTTCAGAAAAACCTACACCCAATTTGTGACTCTATAATACCAGAACGACTTTTAAAAACGACCACAATTGTAGAAGATTTCATTTAATAGTTGGATCTCCAATAGAGGTGATAAAAATGAAAATCTCCAGAGAAATTATAGAGAAACTACTACGTCACGAACTTGAAAGGGGCGAAAAGGAGTTTATAGATCTGTTTAGGGCAGTCGAAGCGGGAAAGATAACTCAGGAAGAGCTCAGAGAGAGAAACAAGACACTACAGGGATATGGGGTATGGTGGGGTTCAGAATCATCCTATTCTCTTGGGAGAATGGAAATAAATTATGTTATAAAACTGGAAGAAGGTTGCTATGAGATCTTGGCAACGTGTGATATGCATTACGAGAGCAGTCATGTACACTGGGAAGAGAATGGAGAAATTCCCGAATATGCCAGAGAACCAAAAAAAGCGGTTGTGAGAATGAGAGTTAACGATGTTCTCGAGTTGAGGAATTCGACTTTCAATGGATTTAGAGCCATCGTTGGGTTATCAAGCTAATCTGAATCAGGATCGCAGTAGAAGTTTTTTATAACCTTTCGAAAACCATCGAAATAGGATAACCAAGTAAAAATAAAATCTCAAAGAGCTAATCTTTTATCCCTGCAAGATACTTAGCTATCCTCTTCTTCTCCTCAAAGTCATAGCTTCTCCATATTGCTATGTCTTCCATCACCGGTGAGCCACCGCCATGAACGCCAGCAACGGCCATAACACCGCCGAGAGAGGAGCAGAGTATGTTGGATATACCATAGAGGCATCTGTAGACGTTCTCTGGAGAAACATCTGGACGTCTTTTGATGTACTTCTCGATTAATGGCTTAGTTTCTGGGTTTAAGTAGTCTTCAGCAAAGGGTAACGCTGCCGGAAGCCCGCCTGCAAGCTCTGCAAGCAACTCAAGCTCGTGATAGTAGTTCAGTCCAGCATGCCTCCTGCCGATATTCGCATAAACTTCGTTGGGTATAAACGTGCCTGCGGGAGTTTTGGTTCCGTTGATTGCCGAAGCTATTCCGGCTGCGAAAACAAGTTCAGCCACAGCGGCGAGCTCAACGAGTTTATCTCTGATATTTGGTCTGTTATAAACTCCATTATAATCGGCGATCAAAGCTCCAAATCCCGTAACAACGTCCGTTGTAGCAGGTTTACATCCCGTGTAGCTGTGTCTGTGGAACAAAGCAAACAGATGAGCTGCGAGAGTGGCATATTTATTCTCCCCACACAGAAATACCCTGTCCCAAGGTACAAATACGTCGTCGAACACTATGAAACCCTCATCATCCCCAGTCTGCGCTTGAGGCATATCCAAACCCTTTGGCGCCCTGAGTGAAGACGTTCTTGAGATTAGCTTCACTCCATCGGTATCGGCTGGAATGGCAAAAGCCACAGAGTAGTCAGTATCATTTGGTGTCATCGCTCTTGTTGGAACGACTATGATTTCATCGGCAATTGCAGACATGGTAATGCAGTTTTTCGCTCCTCTGACTACGATTCCGTCACTCCTTCTCTCAACCACCCTGACATACATATCCGGATCATCTTGTTGATGTGGTCTCTTGCTTCTATCCCCTTTCACATCCGTTTGGGCACAGGCAGCGGTCAGATCCCGCTTCTGAAACTCCTTGAGGTATTCCGTAAAGCGCTTGTTGTAGTCCGTCCCGTGCTCCATGTCCGCAGCGAAGGTTGCTACCGAAAGACCGTTTATAGCATCGCATCCCATACAGCGCTGTATGCATCCGCCAACGAGATGGCATATTTTTCTCGTCATCAGCTGCTTTGCCATTAAATCGTCTGCAGATTGATTTACGTGGGTAAAGCGATTGATTCTCTTCCCTGTCAGATGAGATTTTGTTGTAAGTAGATCTTTAAACTCTGGATGTTCTACAAGCTCAAATGTTTTCGAAATTACGTTTATGCCCCCTTTAAGTCTCGGATCATCCCTCTTTACTTTCTTTCCACCGATGTAGACGTTTGCTTTCATTTTTAGGATATCGCTCTGATACTCTTCAGGAGTCCTCATTTTTCAACACCTTAGAACTTTGAAAAAATAGGAGGGTATTAGGGGAATTGTTTACCGACCAAAGACGGCTCATGCCCGGGCAAAATATTTTTGCGAGTCACAACACTCAAAGCTTTAAAGCAGCTGTCGAACCATTCCGTTAAATCCACGTGCAATCCAGGGGGTAAGAATGGAAGTGGGCTTCCCTGAATCTTTATCTTATTGCCTTGGAGGTCTACGATCTCTATTGGTTCTTTTGGTGGGTTTAAGTTCAGGAAGGAATAAAAGTGATCTCCTGAGAGGAGATACTTTCCACCCTCCGTCTGGACCGCAACGCCCTGTAACCCTTTGGTGTGACCAGGCAGCAGTATGAGCTCAATCCCGTCCAAAATACGCTTGTCTCCATCAACCAAGCATAGATCCATCTCCTCGAGACACTGGAACAATCCCGCATCATATGTGGCCCTGAAATGTATCGGAGGATTGAGAGCGGACTCCCACTCTCTTTTCTGGACGTAGATCCTTGCGTTTTGGAAAAGACTCGTTGTGGCTACATGATCGAAGTGTAGGTGTGTGAGGATCAAGGTGTCTATGTCTTCTGGTTTTAGATTTTCACCTTCCAAAGCTTTTTTAAGACCTTCCTCTCCACCTCCAGAGACGGGAAATCCATGAACGAAGCCATTAACCGGCTCCTCGATTCCAGCATCGACGAGGATCTTCCTGTCATTTCCTTCGATGAGCCACACATACACAGGAGCCGTAATTAATGTGCTCATGTCTCCGAGAATTTGCAAAACACCTATCGGGGCCATAATTTCCCCCTGTGTAAGGAGTTTTATTCTGTACATCTCGATCACCTCACCAAAACTTTTAGCTAACCTAATTAACTAACCTAATTAACTATCCCCACTTTCTACCTGTTTCAACCAGCTAATCAACCACCTCTCTTTTCCCTCTCCTGCAGAACTCTCCACAGGATTTTGCCAGCTCCACTTTTTGGGAGATCGTCGACGAAAGCAATTTTTCTCGGATACTTGTAAGCGGCCATTTGCGTCTTTGCCCATGCCATTATATCTTCCTCCTTCACCTTTCCCTTGAACTCAGGTTTTAAAACCACGAATGCCTTTACTTCTTCGATTACCCTCTCATCGGGTACACCTATCACACATACCTCTTTAATTGCCGGATGTTTGTATAGAATCGCCTCAACCTCCGCTGGCCAAACTTTAAACCCTGATCTGTTTATCATCCTCTTAATTCTGTCCACAATGAAGAAGTAGCCCTCTTCATCCATATAACATAGATCTCCCGTTCTGAAGTATCTCTTTCCATCGATTTCGATGAATGCTTTTTCAGTTTCTTCGGGTTTGTTCCAGTATCCTTTAAAGATTTCTGGACCTCTTACTACGAGCTCACCCTGTTCTCCAGGACCGAGGACTTTACCGCTTTCTACATCGATTATAAGCGCATCAACTCCAAAATCAGGTATGCCTAAGCACTGTAGCTTTGGTCTTTCGGGAGGATTGAAATGAGTCTGGGAGATCGTCTCTGTAAGCCCGTAGCCTTCCATGAACTTGATTCCAAAGAGCTCTTCCAGTTTTTCCGCTACCGCTTTGGGCATAGGGGCTCCCCCACCTCCTACGATGATCAAGGAGCTCAGGTCTCTTTTTGCAATATTCGGATCTGAGAGGAGATCGACGACCATGGTGGTGATGTTTATCCAATGGGTGCATCCATATTTCTCAATTGCTTGGATCGCAGTCTCCCTGTCCCACCTTGTCAACAAAACAATCTCTGCCCCCACATAAATCGGGGCGAGCATAGAGTGAACCATTCCCGTTACATGGAAGAACGGAAGTACTGCAAGATGGACAGCAGCGGGGGTTAAATTCATCCAGTATACAGAACTGAGGACGTTTGCAATTATTGTGTAATGTGTGTGCATGCAACCTTTGGGCAAACCTGTTGTGCCTGCGGTATAGGGGATCAGAGCAAGATCTTCTTGCGTTACAAGAATTTCCGGAGGATCTCTCTCCGACAGAGAATCCTTCCAGTCTATGGCATCTTCGACTTCCATCTTCATCTTCATAAAGTCTGGAACATTCAGTTCAGGATTTTCTGGTAGGTAGTCAGACAGGTGTCCACAAACGATGTCCATTCCAAGTTTTTTTGCTACGTTCGAAATCCGTGGGAAAAGCTCTGCTGTAGTTACAACCGTCTTGCATCCAGAATCATTTAAAATGTATTCAAGTTCATTTTCCGTCAGCATTGGATTCAAGGGGACAACTATACCATTAGCTCTCATAGTGCCAAAATAGGAGATTACAAAGTGCGGTGAGTTTTGAAGATAAAGAGCAACTCTATCTCCCTTTTGAATTCCTTTGCGGTTCAAAAAAGTTGCAAACCTTTCAATAGAGTCCAATAGCTCGGAGTAAGTTATGCTTTTCCCGTAATACAGAATCGCAGTTTTATCTGGATATCTCCGCGCCGAGGTTTCTACAAATTCAAAAAGTGGGACTGAAGGATAATCTAGCGTTTTTGTCACTGTTTTAGGCCAGAATTTAAACCAAGGACGGTCGTACCCTTTGCTCATGGGTTAGTCTGAGATTGAACATTATTATAAATGTTATTTACAATCCATGTTCAGGGATACCACATAGTGGGAGCTACCCGTATTAGACAAGAACTAGAGCGTCAGTATTCTGATGAGATAACCTTGGGTTCTCAGCTTGTAATCTACATTTACACCATAATTGCTCTCTAAAAGCAGTTTTATCTGTTTACAAAAACTCTCATCAAGTAGCTTGCTTTTAATTTTAGAATGGAAAAAGAGAATCTTTCCCTCATCTGTATCTCTTACCTCAACTTTCCTAACCATGTTGGATGATATCCAAATCTTCTTTATTGCTTCAATCGCCTCCTCGAGCGAGATCTTCTCCATCGGTTTTCCGTATATCCATTCGATGGTAAATTCATTTGCATTTATCTTAA
>QMZD01000138.1 GCA_003662985.1 Archaeoglobales archaeon
AGCTGAAAAAAGCGGTTGAAGAACTGAGCAACCGCATAATCCATCAGAGAACACCTTTGAGGGTTCAGCACAGGAGAGCAGATTTGGTCAGGAAGAAAAGGACTTACGGAATAAGAGTACTATTCCACAAAAAAGACGTTGCGGTTGTGGAGATAGAAGCGGATTCTGGCCTTTATATTAAGGAACTCGTAAGCGGTGACGAAGGAAGAACGAAACCAAGCCTATCGGAACTGCTCGGAATGAAGACTCGGGTAGAAAAGCTTGATGTAATCGAAATTTTGGGCTGATTACGGGAAAATTTAGCTAGTTGCGAAACTCAACCAACTCAACTAACTCGATCAACTCAACTAACCCATCGGAAATCTTAAATATCCTCCATCTGTGATTACTGAAGCTGTAATAAGATAAAGGAGGATGATTATGGGCTGGAAATCTCATGGTTTTCGTTTCAAGTCAGGTAGGAAGCTCAGAAAGAGGGTTAGAGAGAGGGGTCTGAAGATAAGGAAAACCCTTCAGCAGTTTGAGGTTGGAGAGAAGGTACATATCGAAATTGAGCCTTCGGTGCAGAAGGGGATGCCCCACCCAAGGTTTCATGGAAGAACCGGAGAGGTTGTGGGTATAAGGGGCAAGGCATATCTCGTTAAGGTGAGAGATGGCGGAAAGCTAAAAACCCTGATAGTAAGACCTGAACACCTCAAAACCTAATCCTGGGTGAATTGGGGGCCGAACATGACGTTTAAGGAAGTACTTGAATTTGAGTATATTACGATCTCCGAAGCGAAGGAAATTTTGGAGGAGATCGCAAAAAAGAGACAGGAAAAAGCTGATTTACTTTACGAAACCCGTCGAGGTTTACGCCACCTAAGAAATTTTGCTAAACTCCAACCTGAAAAAGCTAAGGAACTTGTAGAGGAGTTAGAAAAGCTTCCTCAGGTTGGAAGAAGAGATTTAGCGGTTAAAATTGCTGACATAATGCCCGACATTCCCGATGAAATAAGAACTATTTTTGCAAAAGAGAGGTTCAACATAACACCGGAGCAAATCGAAGAGATTTTGGAAGTTGTAGACAAATATAGATGAATGGATGAATAGATGTTTGAAAAAAATTATATAGTTAACTTACTATTTAATCCTATCAAATGAAGGAGAGTAGGCCATGGAAGCAGAAAATTCCAGAATCGGTCAGGGTTATCCAGGAAGACCAAGAGAAAGGAGATATGATGAAAGGAGACACGAGAGAAGAAGGGAGATTGACAAATCGAAGATGGAGGATTACGCTTACGTAATCGATTTTATGCCCTATGGTCATCCCGACGACAAAAGGCCGATTCATAAAAGAGAGCCTTTAGCCCAGGTTGTGGGAGAAAAGAGGTTTACTCTTCTTGAAGTTAGCATAAGGAAAGGTGAAAACCCGCTCGTTATGGACAAGGTTTTCATAGGCAAGGGAGAAAGAGACATTGTTTATAAGATTAAAAAAAGGTTGAGATATGACGATTTAACACCCGCGGCAAAATCGGAGTTGCCATACGTTATTGAGTATATAATAAAGGAAAATGAGGACAGATTCGTAGAAATATTCAACAAGGCAGAGCCTATAACGACGAAATTCCATCAGCTTGAGCTACTTCCCGGGGTTGGGAAGAAGACTATGTGGGCGATAATTGACGAGCGAAAAAAAGAACCTTTCAAGAGCTTCAGAGATCTTGCAGAGAGAGTCAAAGGACTGCAACATCCTGAAAAACTAATTCTGAATAGAATACTTTACGAAATCAAAAATCCCGGAACCAAATACAAGATTTTTACCTGAATGAGGCTTTACAAACAGAGGGACCAGCACATCTTAGTGGATAGATCTATTCTCAGAAGAATTGTTGATTACTCCGAGCTATCAGATGATGAAGTCGCTCTCGAAATCGGGTGTGGGCCTGGAAATCTGACAGCTGAACTTCTGAAAAGGGCTAAGAAAGTTATTGGGGTGGAAAAAGATCCAAGGATGGTTAACTTGCTGAAAAAGAAATTTAGCAAAGAAATCGAAGATGGTAGATTTGAGATCGTTCAGGATGATGCTTTAAAAGTAAGCTTTCCGAAATTTGACAAATTCGTCTCTAACATACCGTATAGCATCTCATCTCCCCTCACATTTAAACTCCTGAAACATGATTTTAGGTTAGCGATCGTTATGTATCAGAAGGAATTTGCTGAGCGTTTAACAGCCCAGCCGGGATCGAAAAAGTATGGGAGGCTGAGTATAACTTCAAGAGTTTTTTGTAGGGCCGAGATACTCGAAATCGTGAGCAGAAAAGCCTTCAAACCCCCTCCAAAGGTTGATTCTGCAATAGTAAGGCTTACTCCCTCTTCGGAATTGAAGATTATCGATTTCGATTTATTTGTCGATCTGGTCAGGTTCTCCTTCTCGATGAGAAGAAAGAAGTTTGGCAAGATCTTTCAAAGCTGGTGTGAAAAAAGAAAGATTAAACCCAACGAAATCCTCAAAGAATTAGGGCTTGAAGAATACATCGAAAAAAGGCCTGAAGAAATTGAGCCAGAAGTCTTCGCGAAGCTCACCAATGGAATATCAGAAATTGGGGGAAGTGCTTAAATGTTAATGGTGATTAAATGGAGGTTTATCCGATAGCTGAAGACACGGAACTTCTGCTGGATGCAAGCCTTAAAGAGGTGAAAAAGAAAGACATCGTTCTTGAGCTGGGGTGTGGAAGTGGTTACGTTGCAAAAAAGATCTCGGAAAAATGCAGACTTGTTGTTGCTTCTGACATAAATCCGTACGCTGTTAAAAAAGCAAAAGAGCTTGGGTTAAATGTCGTCCGGGCTGATTTGCTGAGGGCTTTTAAGAGAAAATTCTCCCTTGTACTTTTTAATCCACCCTATCTAGAGCTTGAGGAGTTCGAAAAAAGAGGAGATTGGATGGAAAAAGCAATTGATGGCGGAAAAAAAGGTTTAGAAATCATAAAAAGATTCATTGATGAGCTTGATGGTGTGCTGACGGAAGAAGGCAGGGCGATACTCGTGCATTCATCGTTCAATCTTCCCGAAATCTATGACCTGCTTGAGGGGAAGGGTTACAAATTCGAGTTGTTAGAAGAGAAAAAGCTTTTCTTTGAGAAGCTCTATGCAATAAAGATCTTTAGGCATTATGAGTAGATATGTAGATTAGCAAAATCAGGTAAATTCAGTTGAATTCAGATAGAAAAGATTAAGAAAGTTGAAGAGGGATCTGGGATGAACAGAAAGGGGAAAAATGACGGAGGAAAATCCAAGCTAAAGATAGGGATCGTCCTCAGGGGAAGAGAAAGAGAGAAAGATATCCAGCTGATGGCTGAGCATTTTGGGGTTAAATCTTTCGAACTCCCCTCGGATCTTCCTGAACTCATAGAGAATCCGGAGAAATATCTCACGTTAGGCCAAGATTTCTTCAACGTTGACATGATCGTTTCCTATGCAGGCCATCCTGACATCAACTTGGAGCTTATTCGCCAAGCCTCAGAACACGGAATTGGGCTTCTAATATTTTCAGGAGGATCCAAAGCTGGTTCGGCCGTTCAGCTCAAGAGGGAAGGTGAGAAGCGTGGTGTGAGAGTTATATGGGAGGAAATATGCTGTGCCACACCTCAGGTGGAAGATGAAAGATTTTCCGAATTTTTCACGCGCTTTGGAGCCCCCGAGCTTGAAGTGGAAATCGAAAATGGCAAAATAGTGGATGTAAAAGTTAAGAGAACCGCCTTTTGCGGTGCTACAAGGTTCGTTGCAGAGAAGATAAAGGGTTTGCCGATTGAGGAGGCTCCGACAAAAGCGGGCTATTTCACGCAAATCTTCCCATGCTACGCTTCCAGAGGGATAGAAGGGGGGATTCATAGGGCTGCTAGGGTTCACAAGAGGGCTGTTGAAAAGGCGATTTCGAGGGCAATCTCGAGATCTCGAGGGCAATCTCAAGAGCCATGAAAAAATGAGGAAGAATAAGTAAAAACTAGATTAAAAACTAGAGGAAACTAAGGAAAATTATAAAGAAAAAAGAAGGATCTGGATAGAATGGGATTTAGGTTTTTCAGAAAGGAGAAGAAAAAAGAAGAGATTGGGATTTACGAGCTTAAGGAACTGCTCAAGAAGGAGTTAGCAAAACATGAAGAATCGCTTGAGAGGTTTGCCGAAGGGAACGTTTCAAGCTTGAAAGAGGCCGTCTCTTCTCTGCTTGAAGAGATTGAATCCTTAGATCCGGAGATTCTCCCTCAAAGGTTGAGAGGGGTTACAAAAAATTTCATTTCAATGATGAAAAAGCAGTGGCAAGTTTCCAGCCCTCAATCTCCAAGAGCTTACTTTGATGAAGTTAGCCTCAAAGCGGCAAAATTAGCTGTTTTAATGGCAAAAGGCTTTAGAATCCTTTTTGCAATAAAACTTCCGGAGTTTGAAGGAATAAACCAGAGAATAAAGGAGGTTTCTGCAATAATTGCGAAATACGAGGAATTGAAGCGTAATCCATCTGTTGACAGAAATAGACAAATCCTTGAGAAGATAGAAGAATTAGAAGATCTTGAAGGTCTGATTTCTGAAAAAATAAAGAAACTGGAGGAACTTGAAAAACTGAAAAATGATTTGAAAAATGTTACTGAGGAAAAATCGGAGTCTGATGAACTTTTAGAGTACCAGAAGATGGAGGAGAGATTGAAGAATCGGCTTTCTCTTCTCGAGAGTGAACTGCAGAAGAAACTGGGAGTGATAAGAAAGCCTTTAAGAATTTACGCCCACATGGTCGGGGATAAGTTGAATATAGGGAGTTACAGAGATCTGGGGAATGAGAGTATAAGAAGAATGGCGAAGAAAGCTCATGTAGAGATTATAAAGGGTAGTCTAGCTGTAAAAGAATCTCAGAAAGGTGCAATATTGAAAAGTCTAGAATTCATAGGTAACGGTGAAGCTGAGCGGGTAATTGGTGAAATCGATTCTATAAAGAAGGATTTAACAACGATATCTGCGAAAATAAAAACGATTGAGTCCAGAAGAAGATCCAGGTTCTCCGGAGAGAAGCAGAGGATTGAAAAGGAAATCACATCTTTGAGAAACCAAATCGAAAGCTATGTTGAAAGAAAAGCTGAACTGAAGGAAGATCTGAGGGAGTTGGTTGAAGATTCTTTTCCATACAGGCTTGCTTTTGATTGAATTGGTTTGGATGGGTATTTAGACGAGATAAACCCTATCCTTTTTTCTAACCCTTTCCTTTACCTTTATCCCGACCATATCTCCGGGCATCGCCACATCAACGGGTTTATGATCTATTTCCATAGATTCAACAACCTGCTCAAAATCGGTTGTGGCTCCTTTTATCCTGATTTTATCTCCCTTTTTCAGAGTTTTTGAAAGCACAACTGCTGCGACTCCAACCTTTGAAAAGTAATGAGTAACCTTTCCAACCTCCTCCATGATCGTATTTAATCCTGAACATTTTTATTGTTATCGAT
>QMZD01000139.1 GCA_003662985.1 Archaeoglobales archaeon
AAAGTTCCTTAACGAAAATCTAACACCATACTCCATCCATACTCCATCCCCATAACCCGCTATCGTCAGTCTGCAAAGTTTAAGAATTCTCTCATGTGGTGGGGGATGAATTCTGGAGCATCTATACCAACAGCCTGACTGAAGGAATACACCATAGCATAACCTCCGAGATGAAATGGAGACTCTTTTATCTCAACGTCCCTCTCCATGCTCGCAAGACATGGATACGCGCATTGATGCTGATGAATCTCCTTCCAGAAGTTCTCTTTGCTGTCTATCCAGTATCCTGCCATCTTTTTAGCAACGTAGTAAGCACATCCGCAGGCATCAGTCAAAGCTTTGGCATTCAAAATCGTTGAATCATTCAATTTGACTTCAAATCTCGGCATTCCGAATCTGAATTCCTCACAGAATTTAGAAATAAATTTAGTTTCAGGTTTTAAAGTGCACAAAGGCTTGGGACATGCAAACTCTATGCCGACCTCCTCGCAATGTCTTGCGATCTGATTCCTCAGTCCCGGAGAGCACCATCTGGGATCTTCGACGGGGATTATTAGGGCTTTGTAGGATTCTACGATTGAAGGCAGTTCAACCAAGATGTCAGGGTGTAGGTTTATTGCTATGAAAACATCTCCATCCAAGATTTCAGGAAGAATGGATGAAGGATCATCGATGTAGATACCATAGCTTGATGGATCGGCGAACTCTTCTGCCATAACGATTTTGGAGGAGAAGTCGTAGTCCTTGCAGTAATCACAGGCGTCTATACCACAAGCACCCAATTTTGGGCACATCTCGGGGTACGCTAAGTTTAAAAGAAATCTCCTGCCGAATTCTCCGCTGAAGAATATGGAAACATCCACATCTCGAGTAAGGCATGAAGATTATTTTATTTTCGATTTCGATTGGATTTAGATGAAATTTACCGCTTCAGTTAAGATTTAGTGAAATCGATCGAGTTTAATTGATTAATCGAAATGTTTTTACCAATCTTCAATCAAAAGGTTGGTGGTGATAGAATGCTGGAATATCTGTATCCGATTCGCACGTATCTGGTTATTGCTGGTACGATTGACAAACCCAATCCGATGACGGCTGATTGGGTTGTTCCATTATCCCATACACCCGCTCTCCTTGGAGTCTCAATAGCTCACAAGAGATATACAAAGAAGCTCATCGACGAGCAGAAGGATTTTGTTGTTGCCGTGCCAACAATCGAGCTGCTTAAGGATGTTTGGATTGCTGGAACCGTGAGCGGAGCTAGAAAAGACAAAAAAGACCTCATGAGCGTTACATTTACCGAATCCAAATCTGTTAAGGCCCCATCGATCAAGGAATGTGCGGCAAATCTCGAATGTAAGGTCGTTCAGGATGTTGTAACTGGAGATCACACCTTTTACGTCGGAGAGATCGTAGACGTCAGCTATGGGGATGCTTTCGCTGGAGGAAAACCTGACATCGGCGATTATAGATTCATACTGCATGTTGACGGGGCTAGTTTCACGACAACTGGAAATGAGATTGTAAAACCCTAAATCTTGGTAATAGGTCTTAACCATGACGTCCGAATTAGATTTAATAACTTCAGCCGAGATGGCTGCAATCGACACGAACTGCGAATATCACGGACTTAGCAGGCTACAGCTCATGGAAAATGCTGGAAAGGCTTTAGCTGATGTAATTCTTAAGAAAACTAGGGAATTGGAACTGGATAAATCTCTCCTAATTTTCGCCGGATTGGGTAACAATGGTGGCGACTCTTTTGTTGCGGCGAGACATCTGAGGGATTTCAACATCGAAATTCTACTTCTGGGTAGAGAAAAAGACATAGGAACGGATATCGCAAGAAGGAACTTCGAGATACTGAAAAATGCAGGTTACAAAGTAGTCGAGATAAGGGACAGTTCTCAGCTAGAGCGTTCCGATGCGGCAATCATCCTTGATGCGATGCTCGGAACTGGAGTGAGAGGGAAGTTAAGGGAGCCTTTCAGAACGGCAGTGGAAGTTATAAACTCGCTAGAAGGTTTTGTGTTTTCAGTGGATGTCCCTACGGGCTTGAATCCTGACACAGGAGAGTTCGATATCTGTGTGGAGGCCGATACCACTGTAACCTTCCACAAAAACAAGCCAGGACTGCTGAAAGCAAAAGATAAGGTTGGAGATGTAGTTGTTAAGGATATAGGGATACCTAAGGCTTATGAAATGCTTTCTGGCCCAGGAGACGTACAGAGGGTTTACAGAAGAGTGGAAAACGCTCACAAGGGTATGCACGGGAGGGTGTTAATCGTAGGAGGCGGAGCCTACACGGGAGCCCCAGCTCTGGCTGCTATCGCTGCTTTAAATGCTGGAGCGGACATCGTAACGCTGGCTGTACCAGAGACAATTTATGAAGTGGTCTCATCCTTCTCTCCTAATCTCATAGTGAGGAAGCTTAAGGGGGGTAGGATCGAGGGGAAGAACATTCCCGAGGTTGAAAAGCTCCTCGAGAAGCATGGAGTAGTGGTTATGGGAATGGGCACTGGCGATGCCGAGTTCTCAAATGTCGCTGCTGAAATCCTCAAAACAGGAAAGATAAAGAAGGCTGTGCTTGATGCTGAAGGGATAACGAAAGAGATTCCCGAGGAGATTGAATGTATCCTTACGCCCCATAGAGGAGAGTTCAGAAAGGCTTTTGGTAAAGATCCCAATCAAGAAAACGTCAAAAGGATGGCGGAGAAAATAGGGGCTACGATTCTTCTCAAAGCCAAGGAGGACATCATAAGCGATGGAAATAAGGTTAGGATTAACAAAACAGGAAATGCTGGAATGACGGTAGGTGGAACGGGAGATGTTCTTTCAGGCGTTGTAGGGGCTTTATTTGCATTGGGTGATGCGTTGTGGAGCGCATCGGCAGCAGCATTCATCAATGGTTTGGCCGGCGATCTCTGCTTCCAAGAACTCGGCTTTAACTTCACTGCCTTGGATGTAGCCTCAAAAATACCCATTGCGATTAAGAATTCGATTGAATTCGGTAAAGCCTGAAATTCTGCATAGCCATGTTTGGTGGTATCCAATGATGGAATGGGTTTTCGAGAGAATGATCTATGTAAAGGAAGCCTGCAAGCTTGTCTCAGAGGGTATAGAGGGTGAAAGAGCTTCCATATGTTTCCCTCTTGAATATAAAACAGCCGTGCTCGTTTATGAGCTCTCTAAATACTGTGATTTGAAGGTTTGCAGGTTTGACGATCCCACAACCAAGATCGAGGCTGTGAGATGGTTAGAAGATAAAGGGGTTAAAGTAAGAAGGAAGGAGGAATGCTTAGATTCAGAGTACTTCCTTGATTGTGTCGCAGCTTTAACGAGAAAGACTTTAAAAGCGGGTAAAAGCGTAACTGGAGTTATTGAGCTGACCAAGAGTGGTGTCGATCAACTTAAGAGTCTGCATGCTAAAAAGGTTTTCAGGAAGGCAATATCGATAGACGATTCCGAGCTCAAAGGAAAGGGAGAAAACATCTACGGAACGGGTTTAGGTTTGCTCGATGCCCTAATACGCTTGAACATAATGCTTCCCGGAAAAAACGTTTTCATAATCGGTTTTGGGAGGGTTGGCGAAGGCTGTGCTTCCGTGCTTAAGAAACTGGGCTGTGAGGTTGAGGTTTTTGACAAGGATAAGCTTAGATGTGCGCTCGCGGAATATATGGGATTTAAAGTTTCCGAGGTTGAGGATGGTTTGAGAGAGGCTGACATCGTGGTAACCGCTACTGGAGTTGATGGAATAATCGATTCCTCCAACATAAGATACCTCAAAAACGGTGCAATTCTGTGCAATATGGGTGCTGGAAGATACGAAATAGACCTGAGAAATCTTGAGGGATACCAAAGGACTGAGATTGGCGACCATATTACGAAATTGAGTGGGCTAAACTACTTTTATCTTCTTGCCGATGGACGCTCGGTCAACCTCACGATGGGTAACGGAACGCCTTTGGAGATCATGGACAGAACCTTTGCTTTAGTAGCATTTGCCCTCGAGCACCTGATAAAAAAGGACTTCTCTGGGATTATTGAAACTCCAAAAGAAGTTGAAGAAAGGCTTGCAGAGCTTGTGAGACTAAAGAAGATTCAAAAAAGATAAAAAGAAAGAATTTTACCAAACTTTACTCACCAAGCTCCTCCTCAACCTCTTCTTGCACATCTACAGTCATTTCTTGTTTTTCAAAACCTACTGAGCTTACCGTAAACCCTTTGGTCTTGTAGACTCCCGTTCCCTCAAGATGTACGCTTCCACTTCCCTTAGCGAAGACCTTTAATATTCCTTCAGCCGTAACTGTGATGTTTTCTCCTCTGACGATGACCTTGCCCTCTCCTTTGTAGGTTACGGTTCCATTGTCTTCCTGCTTCTCACCATATCCTATCGCTAAGACAACGCTATCGGCTGGAGCCGTAACAGTCCCATTTCCACAGATCTTTACAACTCCACTTCCCTCGATGCTAACACTACCGTTGCCTGCTGCGAATAGAACTCCAGTACCTTCGATGTCAACGGCTCCGGTCTGCTGGTGGTTTATAAGCCAGATTATCCTTTTGAGTTTGAAGTGGGAGTGGTGCATGTACTTCACAGCCTTCTTCAACGCAATGTTCTCCTTGAGCAGGAATCTGTTAACCTGCCTGTTTCTCTCAAGCTCCATTAATTTCTCTTTAGCCTCCTCAACCTTCTCTCTTGCTCTTTCGGTATCGGCCGTGAATTTCTCAAGCCATCTCTCTAACAAAGTTGTGTCCTTGCCTTGGGCTTGATACTCCTCTATAAGTTCTTGAATCCTTTCCGTAACGTTGTCTGCTTTATCCAGCATTCTCTCCATGATGTAGATCCATCTCAACCCTATTGCCTTTTTGAGGGAAACCTTTGCCTCCAGCCACTCTTTCTTCAATTCTTTTGCCGCATCTCTAAGTTCCTCAACGGTAGCAGCATTTTCAATGTCTTCTCGGACAGCAGATATATCGGCTATGTGTCCGTCAATCTCCTCTAGCAAAACTTCCTTTTCAGGATAGTCAACAGGGCTGTTTTCTATCTTATCTTTGATGCTAAGCAACGAGGCAACCGCAAGATCGTCGCTTGCAAGCAGCCACTCTTTTGCCTCATCGAACGTGTCCTCGTTTATCACTATTCCGAAATGGTAGCTCCTCAGCCTTGCTTTGTCTCTCATGTACTTCTCTTTTATTTTCTTAAAGTCCATCTTTCCTACATCCATTGCTGAGGCTGCTGAAGCCAGCAATAGCAAAACCAGCAGGGCTGCAGCAAACCCCAGCATCCTTTCCATTTTTCCCGCTTTTCCCGCTTTTCCCGCCGTCACACGCATCACCTCAAAAGTAGATGGAATCCTTTAAATTTAAGGATACTTTCAGTAATTCGGATTTTTTTGGGTTTGAATTACTTTATGAAACTTTATTTTACTTTACAAATCCATC
>QMZD01000140.1 GCA_003662985.1 Archaeoglobales archaeon
AAACGGCAACCCCGTCTCCCTTTTTAACTCCAAAATCTTTTAAAGCGTTGGCGAGCTTGTTAACCTCTCTATAAAGTTCCCCATACGTAATTTTATTAACCTTTCCTGGTTCACTTTCAAAAATATAGGCAATCTTGTTCCTCCTAAGCCTTGCCTGCTTGTCAAGAGCATCGTGAACGATGTTGTATTTTGCGCCAACAAACCATTTCGCATAAGGCGGATCCCACTCAAAAACTTTCTCGGGCTCCTTGTACCACTTAATCCCTACTTCTTTTACCATCTCATTCCAGAACCACTCTGAATCTTTTGCTTTTTCAAGGAGATCGTCATAATCCTTTATTCCATTTCTCTCCATGAATTTCTGAATATTCGAGTCTTTCACGAGTTCCTCAGACGGATAAAACATTCTTTCTTCTTTGAGAAGAGATTCAAGACCTGACATAATTATCTAATGAGTTTCAGAGATTTAAACATGTTGGAGAATTACTTTAATGTGCATTAGAAATGCATTAATCGTATTCCAGCTCCATTCTTTAAAACCCCTCCCGAAAGATTATATGTCGTTAGGTTTGCCTAACGTTTGTGAGGGAAGTCTACATCAGGTTGGCCTACAAGGCATTGAAGGAAGGAATTGAGATCGTTGGACCAAGTTACTTCTCAAATAAACTGGGGGTTTCAAAACCTACAGCTCAGGAAGCTTTAATTAAGCTTGCAGAGAAGAATTACGGCGACTACATTCCAAAAAAAGGGTTTAAGCTGAATAGAGAGGGTATTGAGAAGGCAAAGGAGATAACAATGAAGCACCGCCTGATGGAGTGTCTTTTCTACGAACTAGGAATGAGTCCGGAGGTTGCCTGCCAAGAAGCTACAAGGCTGGAAGAACACGTTAGCACAGAGTTGGTCACTCAGCTGAGGCTATTTTTCGGCGATCGAAAGTTGTGTCCATGTGGAAACAAAATCGAAGAGGAATTCGAGGATCTGGAAGTTGAAGAACTCGAAGAGGGATTGTAGTGAGGGGCACAATTCTCAAGCTATTGTTGACCTCATTCGGATTCTTTGTTATTTTCAATTTCACTCTTTATTCAGCTTCAGCTCTCAACGTTGTATGCACAAATCCCGACTTTTTGCCGATTGTAAAGGAGATTGGTGGGGATAACATCAATGTTACATCTATCCTTCCACCCGGAAGCGATCCCCACTCCTTTTCCCTTTCCAAATCCGACGTCGATAGGCTGAAAAATGCTGATCTCATAATCCTGACAAATTCGGAACTTTTCAGCTTTGAAAAAAAGATAAAAGATGAGTACTCTGGAAAGGTACTTGACTTCAAAGATTACGCAGCCGAAGGGGCAAAATTGGATAGCTTTCCCGGCTTTAGCCACAATCCCCATGGGTACTGGCTGAAGATTGAGAATGCGATCTCAATAGCGAGAGCAATTGAGAAAAGATTATCAGAGCTCTCCCCAGATAATAGGGAGAATTTTAGTAACAACCTCGCTTTGTTTACTGCTAAAATGTTGGAATTAAAGAAAATCTCGGCAAAGATTATCAAAAAGCAAAATACAAGCTGCGTTGCCGTTATTCCTGGGGTTACCTACATTATCGAAAATTTTGGCCTTGAAGTTGGGGCTGTTCTGCTGGGTGAAGGCTTGGGTTTTGCAAGCGGGAAGGAGTACGCGGAGATTCAAGAAAAGCTAAGAACATCAGAATATGCCTGTATAGTGGTCCCTGAATCGATGAAGAAATCGAAAGCAGGAGAAATAGCTGAACAGCTTTCTAGGGATTCAGGAAAGCCTGTCATATATGTGAAGTTCGTTGTTGGAAGTGAAGAAATGGATTTCTCGGAAATTCAGATATATAACCTAATGGCATTTGCCGAATCTTTGGATAAACTAGAGTCTGAAAATAAGGGTTTTGGTTTCGATCAATGGCTACTTCTTATGCTGATCCTCATGATCGCCATCGAGGCGGTGGTGATCTTTGTCTTGTGGAGAGGTGAAGGTTAGGAGAAAGTTTGATCTGTACTTAATTCAAATCAAAGGTGATGGAGATGGTAAAAGAGAAAGATTATGCAAAACCGGGAGTGGAGACAGATGATACTGAGATTGAAGCTATTACTTCAAAAGAAGTTGAATTCAGATATGATGAACACCTCGTGCTTTCCGATGTGAGCTTTCAAATTAAAAGGGGTGAATTCGTTGCGATTACAGGCCCAAATGGCTCAGGTAAAACAACCCTGCTTAAGCTCATCCTCGGAATTCTGCAACCTCAAAAGGGCGAGATAAGGGTTATGGGTTATAGTACGAGAGAAAGAGATAAGATAATGAACTTGATAGGATTCATGCCTCAGAAGGAGCATATCTCATCGAATTTCCCTATTCTCGTCAGAGACGTTGTGATGCTTGGTTTAGGAGCGAGAAAGGGCATAACGAAGCCCACAAAGAGGGCCGATGAGGAGGAGGGAATTCAAGCGATTAAATCCGTTGGATTGGATGAGGAAATTTGGACTAAAAAGTTTGCAGAGTTAAGTGGAGGACAACAGCAAAGGGTTCTTCTTGCGAGAGCTTTAGCGATAAAGCCGGAGATTCTGCTCCTTGACGAACCGTTCAACGGTGTGGACATTCCAAGTCAGAATAAGATTCTTGATCTAATTTCCGATCTGAGAAAAAAGGGTGTTACGGTTTTGTTTGTCGTGCACAACGTGAATCCTCTTCTCCATCAGATAGACAAGATAATGCTTCTCAAAGGCAGAATCGTGGCCTTTGGGAGGCCCGACGAGGTTCTTACGGATAAAAACCTGATCTCTGCTTATGGAGCGTCGATTCCAATAATTTATTGCGAAGAAGGATACGCACATCCCGTCTATAGTGACATTCACGGTTGATGTTTACTAACAATAGGTGAGAGAATGCCAGACATGGAGGTCTCAGAAATTCTCACACAACCCTACATGCTTAGAGCGATAGCAGGGGTGGTTCTGATAGCGATAAACGCTTCGATCGCTGGATCCTTCACAATCTTTAGAAATGTTTCCTTTCTCGTAGCGGGGGCAAGTCATTCAGCTTTGGCTGGGGCCGCGTTATTCATCTTGCTTGGAGTCTATGGATTTCCAGCCAATCCACTTATAGGGGCTTTGCTATTTGCGATTGCAACCGCTATCATAGCTGGATACGCACCGAAGGAGGAGACGAACACAGCTATCGGCATTTCCTTTGCAATGTCGATGAGCCTAGCAATTCTCTTCATTTCGATGATAAGGGAGTATGCTGCAAAGGTGTGGAGCTTGCTCATCGGCGATCTCTTCCTCCTTACCTACGAAGATCTATACCTCATGACCTTTGTAACTTTCCTGAGCTTGATGATTGCCCTGCTCTTCTACAAAGCTTTTCTCTTCATATCTTTTGATTCTGAAGGAGCTACAGCCTTTGGATTGAACACCAAGAGGTATAATTACTTACTTCTCTCGTTGATAGCTGTTTCTGCTGTGATGCTTCTAAAGGGTGTTGGAGCAATACTGGTTTTCGCCATGCTTGTAGCTCCAGCAGCAGCTTCAAATGAATTGGCTTCAAACCTGAGAGATGTTTTCGTCTATGCTTTCATAATTGCTTTGGTGAGCGGTTTTGTTGGGATAGCGATTTCCTTCCATTTTAAAGTCTCCCCCGGTGCTATTGCGTCCCTCCTAGCAACAACGGTCTACTTCTTTAGTCTCCTTGCAAGAAGATTTCGCGGGGATTAGACGTCTATGTTTAAGGCAGTTTAAGTCCATTTTTTAAGTCCATAAATAGACACAGATAACCAATATAGGATAAACAATCAAGCGATCCATTCATCCACTTCCCCGTCATTTCTCTATCATTCTTTGTAACTGTAAAATAGCCACAAAAACAAAAATCCTGCGACAAACGATGTGGCAGAGCCAAAAAGAAACGTCGCCTCTGGAGACAAGGAAGTCCACAAACTCCCGGCAATTATGCCAGCGGGTAATGCTGTAAGACCGATAGATGTATGGAATGTACCCAAGGAAGTTCCCTTGAGATGCGAAGGGGACAAATCCACCACGAATGCGCGCTGAACTCCATCGGTCAACGCGAAGAAGACACCGTAAATGACAAATACAAGGATGATCCCCGGAAGTGAAGACACCACAACCAAACCCAAACAAAGCAATCCGAACAAGAAGTATCCCGTAAGAAGCACAGGACCCCTACCGATTCTGTCTGAGATTATCCCACATGGGACGATAAATACCGTATAAACGATGTAGAACAACACATACAGAAATATCGCCATGCTCACGTTGAAACCTATATCGATTGCCCTCAGCAGTAAAAAGGCATACCCAACATTACCCAAAGTGAAAATCACCGATATGAGCAGGAAATATCTCAACTTTTTTGGCAACCCTCTAAAACTAATTTTGAGTGATTTATGCGATTTCACCTCTTTCCTTCGATTGTTGGTGTGAATTTCTTTGCTTTCTTTGCTTTCTTTGCTTTCCTTTTCTTTGACCTCCTTGACGAAGAATATGAGCCCAACCGCTATAAACGCCGGAATAGACGAGATCAAGAATGTATTCCTAAAACCATACAATGGAAACAGTACAAACGCCATAATAGCTCCGAGTATTGATCCAACGCCATCCATAGCTCTCTGAATACCGTATGCTTTTCCCTTCACGTTCGAATCACATGACTCCGCAACTATCGCATCTCGTGGGGCTGTTCTGATACCTTTGCCTATCCTTTCAATAACTCGTATGACCACGACATTTTGCCAGATGTATGCGAAAGCGAACAATGGTTTCATAAGTGCCGAGATCCCATATCCACCGAGAACGAATGGTTTTCTTTTTCTTATTTTATCCGACCAGTATCCAGAGAAAACCTTTAGTAAACTCGCTGTGGATTCAGCACTTCCCTCCACCAATCCTACTATTGTCGCATTTGCACCTAATGCTGTTGTGAGAAAGAGCGGTAACAATGGAAATACCATCTGACTGCTCAAATCTGTAAAAAGGCTTACGAGGCCCAAAATAATAACGTTCGATGTGAGCCCCTTGAAAAGGCCTCTTTCAAGCTTGGAAACCATGTTTTTCCTCCATCATCTTCCTTTATTTCCTTTCCCATTTGCTGATGTCCAATACCCCATCAACCATAATTTAATCAACCATGACCTCATCAACAAGTTCTCGAATCTTTTCCCTAGCCTCTTCCAAAATTTCCCTTCCTTTCTCTGTGCTCTTGTAGTACTTCCTTATCTTACCGCCTACATTCTCACGTTCACTTCTCAAGAAACCTTCATTTTCCAAAGAATGGAGAATAGGATAAAGTGTGCCCGGACTTACACTATATCCGTGTCTTCTGAGCTCGTTCATCATCTCAACGCCGCATATTTTCTCCTTACTCGCATGGTAGAGGATATGTATTCGGATAAA
>QMZD01000141.1 GCA_003662985.1 Archaeoglobales archaeon
CCAGATATTCGGAGGTTATGGGTTCAGCAAGGAGTACGATGTGGAGAGGTACTACAGGGATGCGAGGGTTGGAACGATATACGAAGGGACGAGTGAGATTCAAAAGCTCATAATTGGAAGAAGGCTTGCTGGAAAGCTTTGAAGGTTTTATTCCGCTTTTTTCTGTTTTTTAATTGAAACCTATCTACAACAAAGCTCGATCAATAAAAAAAATCAAAAGACTTAATAATTAAAAATCCAACTTTGGGGAGGTGATAAAAACATGATGAAATATCCGTTAACCCTGCAAAACTTTTTGTTCAGAAGCAAGGAGCTATTCGGAAAGAAAGAGATCGTTTCTAGAGAAGGAGATGGCTCAATTTTCCGTTACAACTACAGTGAGTTCTACGACAGAGTCTGCCAGCTTGCAAATGCCCTTGAAGAGTTGGGGGTCAAGAGGGGAGATAGGGTAGGTACCTTCGCATGGAACACCCATAGACATCTCGAACTTTACTTCGCCCCTCCATGCATGGGGGCTGTGTACCACACGATAAACCTGAGGCTGTTTCCCGACCAGATTGCCTACATAATCAACCATGCAAACGATAAGGTGCTCTTCATCGACTCCGATCTTGTGCCCCTCATAGAGAAGATCAGAGACAAGATAAACGTGGAAAATTTCGTGATTATGGGGAAGGAGAAGAGCTACGATACAAAATTCGACTCCTATGCCTATGAGGAGCTGATTTCTGGGAAGCCCAAGAGTTATGACTGGCCGGAACTGGATGAATGGGATGCTGCTGGCACCGCTTACACCTCCGGCACAACTGGTTTGCCGAAGGGCGTTGAATACAGCCATCGAGGCCTAGTTCTGCATTCTATTGTAGCCGCTTTGCCGGATGAGATGGGGTTGGGGGAGAAAGATAACGTATTGCACATAGTACCCATGTTCCATGCCAATGCCTGGAGCATACCCTTTGCAGCCACAATGGTAGGAGCCAAGCAGGTCTTTCCTGGACCTCAGCCAACGCCTGAGATCCTCGTCGACTTGATGAATTCTGAGAAAATAAACTTCACCGCCGGAGTTCCAACAATATGGCTGATGGTTTATCAATATCTCAAACAGAATCCAGATAAGAAACCGAAATACCTGAAAGAGGTGATTTCTGGTGGTTCAGCACCTCCCGTCGCTCTGATAAAAGCCTTTAGAGAGGAATTTGACATAGAGATAATCCATGCTTACGGCCTTACAGAAACAACGCCTCTCGTTACATTGAACAGGCCTAAGAGCTACCTTGAGCTGGACGACGAAAGTTACTACCAGCTTAAAACCAGTCAGGGGTTGATAGTCCCGTTGCTCGAGATGAAAATAATAAAGGAAAATGGTGAAGAGGTTGCCAGAGACGGAAAGGATATGGGAGAACTCGTTTTAAAGGGACCTTGGATTGCAAAGGAGTACTTTAAGGATCCAGAGAAAACCAAGGAGAAATTCACAGAGGATGGCTACTTTAGGACTGAAGATATAGCAGTGATGGATGAGGAGGGATACGTGAAGATCGTTGACAGGGTTAAGGATGTTATAAAAAGCGGTGGAGAGTGGATTTCAAGTGTTGATTTGGAGAACGCTTTGATGGCACATCCTGCTGTTGCTGAGGCAACCGTTATAGGAATAGAGCATCCGAAATGGCAGGAGAGGCCGCTTGCCTGCGTGGTTTTAAGGGAAGGGGAAAGCGTTACGAAGGAGGAGTTGATCGATTTCATCAGGCCTAAATTCGCGAAATGGTGGTTGCCGGATGACATCGTTTTCATCGACGAGATTCCAAAGACGAGTGTTGGTAAATTCGACAAGAAGGTCTTGAGAGATAGATTCAAAGACTATTACATGAAAGCAGGTTAGCGGAGTTAGAAGGATAAAATGTAGAGTAAAATATAAAGTGTAAAACAAATTCGATTTTAATTTTATTTTAATCTACAAAATCTACAAAACCTTTCTTATGCTCTCAAGGTTTGCCTCAACCTCCACTGGCTCTCCACAAACCCTTACAACAGTTTCTGGATCTTTTAATAGGTGGCCAGTTGTAATGCAGACGATTGTTTCGTTATCCTGGATCTCTCCCATCTCCTCCAGCTTTTTAAGTCCAGCTACTGAAGCAGCTGAAGCCGGTTCAACTCCAATTCCCTCTTTTGATGCCAGTAACTTCTGAGCTTCTATGATTTCATCATCCGAAACGGATACTGAGAGTCCATCGGATTCATAAATGGCATTAAGGGCTTTTTTAGCATTAACTGGGTTTCCTATCCTTATTGCAGTTGCTACTGTTTCTGGATTTTCTTCTGGTGTAATATCCGTCTTCCCTTCCCTAAATGCTCTATAAACCGGACTTGCTCCTTCAGCCTGAACACCAACCATTCTCGGAATCGTATCTATCAATTCCAGCTCTTTAAGCTCTCTGAAACCCTTAAAAATTGCAGATATATTTCCAGCGTTTCCCACGGGAAGAATTACTTTATCCGGAACGTAACCGAGCTCATCAACTATCTCAAAGGCTATCGTTTTCTGCCCCTCAAGCCTGAATGGGTTGACCGAATTTAATAGATAGAAGTTCTCTTCTTCGCTTATTCTTCTTACAAGCTCCAAAGCAACATCGAAGTTTGATTTAATCCCTATCACCTTAGCTCCATGCATCAACGCCTGGGCAACCTTTCCAAGAGCAACCTTACCGGCTGGTAGTAAAACATAAGCTTTCAGGCCAGCTTTAGCGGCATACATCGCCATCGATGCAGAGGTATTGCCGGTTGATGCACACGCAACAGCCTTCTTTCCAAGTTCAATAGCCTTTGTCACACCAACGGTCATTCCCCTATCCTTGAAGGAGCCAGATGGGTTCATTCCTTCATGCTTAACGTAAACCCTAGATGAGGAAACAAGTTCCGTTTTAAAAAGAGGGGTTCCCCCTTCATTCAGCGAAACGGGTTTGGATTTTATGGGGAGAAGGCTTGCGTACTTCCATACTCTCAAATTGATTCCATCAAATTTAAAATCAACCCGCACACTTTCAAGCTCGATTTTGACCTCCAACAAACCACCGCAAGAAGGGCATGTGTGAAGTTCATCCTTTTCGAATTTTTTACCACAATCTATGCATCTAAGGGCATACTCCATGAAGATTTGATTTGTTGAAGAGTATATAAATTGAAGGGTTTAAGGCGAAGGATCGGAGGGTGGCCCTGCTCAACTTAATCGATGCCTATTCAACACCTGCTGAGGTTTACTAATTACTCAACAATTTACTCCACACCTACTCATACTTTATTCAACGACATATTAACATTAACAAATTCACTTAAGAGCCACCCAGCAATTGCGCAACAACCTAATAGGGTTAAGAAATGAACAAGAAATTAAGAGAAACTAAAAAGAGCTAAAAATAAAATTAAATTCACTTGGGTGGCCAGTTCGTTTCGAGCCAGCCTTTAATCCTACCCGAGTCCATGGGACCAACTTTAACTGTCCAACCCGTTTCGTCTTCAATGGCTCCCTGAAGTCTCGCTGCAAGACCGGGGATAACTAAAACCTTATGATTTACTTTTTCCCCTATTTTTGTCTCTTCTATCAGCTCTTTAACCTTCCCAGCCGTGAATTGACCTCCAGCAACGCTGACCTCAACTCCTAGCCCCTCGGTGTTCAGAACAAGAAGCCAGGATTTGATGTTCGCACTGCTGAGATCGCTTTCCACAGTGTAGTATGTCAGTGCGAAATTCGTTGTAATGAACACGGGCGAATTCTCGTCCGGATCCGCTATAGCTCTTAGTCCCGGTTCAACCTGTACTGGGGTTCTTGGATCGGTGTAGATATTGAACCTCAGCGTAACCTCTGGTAACAGGGAGTACGGCTCAAGACTTCTGAAGATCATCACATCGGCATATTTGACTATGAAAAGGCTTCCCAACACCGTCTCCCAATATGCCTTCTCAACCTCGTCACCCTCCATTAGCCATGCGGCGATTGGAGTGACCATAATTGGATAGGAAACGTCTTTGTCCTCCCCAAGGATTGCGGTTCTCCTTAGATTTACCACCCTCTCATAGGTGCTTTTAAGCCCCTCTCCAAGCGGTTCGGTTACCGGGTCAAGAACTATCTCCTTAACTCCTGCACTCTTAAAGGTTGCAGCCAAGCTTTTTAGCAGATCCATATCCCTAGCTCTGACAGTTACTGGAACTTTAAATTCCAATGCTAGCTTAAGGAAATCTCTCCAGTTTGACTCAGTAGCAGCGTAGATTAAAGGTTTCTCCTCGCTGACTTCTTCCAACGCTGCTCTCATGCAGTCTGGGTTCAATGCAACGAGGATCATTGGTTTGCCATAGCCAGCAACCTTCTTTACAACGCTTCTGTATTTTTCAGGATCATTTGAGGTACACCGAATCGCAAATCCATCTAGTGTGAGGAAATCACCCACGTAGAACTTTCTGAACTCAACTACCTTTCCACACCTCTCCTCCAACTCTTTGTCACTCATTGTATCCCAGACATCATAGAAAAAGGCGGTCGGATTGAAGTAGGTCATCTCATGCCTGTGAACGACATCCTCCCCACCGATCTTTATTGCCATGTCTCCCTTTCCGATTATAACTTCTGCAATCTCTGGAGATGTGAGCTCTATGAGTTGTTCAAGTTTCTTCTTGATTTTAGGATCTTTTTCAGCATCTTTTATGAGAGGTGGACAGTTCTCCGGCTTTACACTTCTATCGATAATGTGGGCAGCGAAGCTCATACAGGTATCAAACCCGCATTCCCCGCAGTTGGTCTGGGGAAGGAATTTGTAAACCTCGAGCGGACTCTTTACCTTCATCTTACCCCTCCTTATCCCTCCATGAATATCCATTCTCCAGGATCCGCCACGCTTCCCGAGACCTTTCCACCGAGCGTTCCCATTATTTCTTTCAGAACCGCTACCGCTCCTGGATGCATCATCATGAACAGATCGACACCTGCAAGCGATAGTGTCAGGCCAGTAACGATCTCCCATATCGGCCCTCTCAGCTCTCTCGGTCCCCAGTCGGTGTCTTCTTCAATGGGTGACTCCTTCATCCATGCTTCTCTTGCACCCCATGCGTTCGTTGTTCCACTTGACATCGGGAAGGCAAGGTCGCTGTCCCCTCTCAAACCGCTTATCCTAATTCTCTCCATATTCGTGAATGCGTAGTCCAATCCGTAACCCAAAGCTGCGGTCGTTGGATCCATCACGATATCCTCAGGTCTGACTTCAGCTCTCTTCAATAGATATCTGTTCAGCGTTTTCTGGTTGTTTATATCCATTTGAGTCCAGCTTAGAACAACATGACCGTGATCCTTTGCCGCCTTCGCTATTCTCTCCCAATCCATATCGAGGGTTGCAGAGGCTAGCATTATCCTCTCGCCCTCAGCAACTTCAGCTGCTTTTTCTA
>QMZD01000142.1 GCA_003662985.1 Archaeoglobales archaeon
AACTGCTTGAGGGTATCAAGCAAGCTATTTTTTAAAGATATTTCGGTTGTGTAATCGATGTTCCCTCCGGTCAGATATCTTCCTCCCATGTATACCCCAATCAGGGCTACAAGGAGTCTTGATAGTAATTCTAAGGATAGGTATATCGTGCCTAACTTTAGTCCCAGAGCAGAAATCGCTACTGGAGCGAGTAAAAGTATCGTACCAGAGGAAATCATCAGGCTTGTAAACCACGAAGTCTGGATAGAATGTGAAATTGATAGGGCCTATCTCAAATGGGGCCATTTGCCGGAAACTGATGGTAAGCTCGATCCTAAGTCGATTAAAAGGGCATTCGTCGTAGATCCCGATGGAAATGAAAAAGCGATTGTAGTTGGCAGTGATAAAGAAGCATCATCTAAGGGTGCCCTCTTCTTGGAGTTTAACGCAGAAAAAGATGGTTTATACTTAATCGCCGTTGAATACGATCGGGGTATTTACTCGGTCACGGAAGGTAATAAATGGATTTTCGGGGAGAAGAAACCCATGGAAGAACTACCATTACAGGCGGGAAATAAATAGGATGTTGCCGTTTTATGGCGACTCAACCCCAGAAAAAGTTACCGAGATGTTCAGGAATGCTGGTTTATCCAACATCTCGGTAAAAGATCTGACTTGGATTAGAAGGATGATATTAGGAAATCAGCCCCTCGTTTATCGCCTTGCGTGGGGAAATAAGTCGTATTTTATGGTTGAGGGCTTTAAGGAGGTGAATTGGTGAAAAAAAGGGTTATTGTTGTATTGGCCTTTCTGATTGCTGTAATGCTTTTGGGATGCGCACAGAAAGCGGTAGAAAAGCCAGAGGAAGCTAAAGTTATAAAAATAACCGATCTGATGGGCAGAGAGGTTAGCGTAAAGGCTCCTGTTAATAAGGTGGTAATAACATTCAACGTTGAGGAGTTTACAGCGGTTGGAGGCGAGGATGCACTGAAGAAAATTGTTGGGTGGAGCCAGTACTACTGGGAGGGCAGAAGACCAACCGTATGGGAAGTGTATTCAGAGAAATATCCGTGGATCAAAAACATACCGGACGTCGGATATCCGTGGAAAGGGACATTCAGTGCTGAGAAAGTTATCGAATTAAAGCCGGACGTCGTTATAATGTCCAAGGATCAGTACAAGCATGTAAAGGAGGATGTTGAAAAACCTAAGAAAGCGGGTATTCCTGTTGTGTTTATAGATTACTACGAGCCCTTTAATGTTACAACGCATACCAAGAGCACGCTTATACTGGGCAAACTGCTCGGAAAGGAAGATAGGGTTAAAGAACTCGTAAGCTATTACACCAAACAGGTGGACGACATTCTAAAAAGATTGAGTGAGGTAGAAGGAAAATATCCAAAGCCCAAGGTTCTTCTTCTCGGCAAGGGCTGGATGACCTACGGGAAGAACCATTACAGAGGTAAGATGCTTGAATTCGCCGGGGGGTATAAACATAGCAGCAAATGTTCTGGAACAGTCGGGAGAGATAAGCCCAGAATACGTCTTGAAGGAAAATCCGAATGTTGTAATATTTATAGGTAAAAAGAGCTGGAATGTCGATCTGGGTTATAATATAGATGCAGATGTCTCGAGAAAAATGCTGGAAGAAGCCATAGATAGGCCCGGCTGGGAAAGCATAGATACTGTGAAGGAGAAGAGGGTTTACATTATCCATCACGGCTTGTCTCATGGCCACATCTTCGAATTCGTCTGTTGCAGTACATAGCGAAGTGGTTGCATCCTGAGCCATTCGAGGAGTTGAACCCCGAAGAGAGTCTAGAAACGTTCTACGATCAGTTTATGCCATTGCCCCACCATGGGGTTTGGGTTGCCGGACTAAGCTAGCTAGGCTAGTGGATCTAGCTAGTGGATTAGATAGTCACAATTGGAGGAAACAAATGCAAGAACTCGCATATCTGTACAGAGAGCTTGTATTCAGAAGACTTCTTTTCATTTCCCTATTTTTAATCCTGTGCATAGTTCTCTCTCTGTTAAATCTGACCATCGGCCCCATCAGTATGGGAATCGGCGAGATACTTCAGACTCTGATAACGCGGGGCAACGACACGGCTCACGTTGTGATATGGGAGTACAGGCTGCCATGGACCCTCATGGCATTGCTCGTCGGTGGTGCTTTGGGGCTTGCGGGACTGGAGATGCAGACATACTCAGCAACCCGCTTGCAAGCTCGTATACTTTGGGTATTTCTGCTGGGGCCGGATTTGGTGCTGCGTGGCATACATCCTTGGAATCAAGGTTCTGCCAAACGTCCCTATGGAGTTTGTAGTGCCGATAAACGCATTCGTGTTCGCCTTTCTGACATGTATGCTGATAATGTTCATTGGAAAGATCAGGGGATTCACGAGCGAAACCCTCGTGCTTGGCGGGATCGCTATCTCCTTCATGTTTCAGTCCCTTCTGGCTTTGCTTGAGTACTACGCAAGCGAGGAAACCCTGCAGGCAATAGTATTCTGGTTGTTTGGCAGCCTTACAAAAGCTTCGCTGTTCAAGGCTCAGGTTGTTTTTGTGGTGCTTGCCATCGTATCAATTCTGCTGATACTCAAATCGTGGAAGATTACGGCATTAAGGCTCGGAGATGAGAAGGCCAAATCCCTTGGTGTTAATACCGAAAGGCTGAGAATAGAAGTCCTGATCTACGTATCTCTGCTGACCTCCGTTGCAATATGCTTCGTTGGAATAATCGGTTTTGTCGGCTTGGTTGCACCGCATATGGCGAGGATGTTGATTGGAGAAGACCAAAGATTTCTGATAATCGGATCAGTGCTATGCGGCGGTGTGATTCTCTCAGCCGGAGCCATAGTGAGCAAGGTAATCGTGCCTGGAGCGATATTTCCAGTAGGTATAATCACTTCATGCTCGGAGTTCCGTTTTTCATGTTTCTGGTTATGAGGGGGAGGAAGCAGATATGGTAGAAGTAGAAGTTAGAGATGTTTCCTTCAATTACGGTTCGGAAGCTGTAGTAAAGGATGTAACCTTAAACGCTTTTCCGGGAGAGGTTTTGGCCATAATAGGCCCGAACGGAGCCGGAAAAACAACGCTGCTTAAGTTAGTGGCCAATGTCATAAAGCCGAGCTCGGGAAAGATCATGTTCGATGGTGTTGACATCAGAAAGATGGATAAAGATGAGATTACAAAAATCGTAAGCTATTCGCCACAGGAGAACATAATTCCGAGCATACTCACCGTTTATGAGGTTGTGTTGTTGGGCAGAATCCCGTATCTCTCGTGGAGGATCAGCAGAAACGATCTTGAGGTCACGAAAAACGTGCTCGAGGAGCTTGGGCTGGAGATATGTGTGAGGAAGTATGCAAACCAGCTCAGCGGTGGGGAAAGGCAGATGATTTTAATTGCTCAGGCTCTCGTTAGAGAGCCGAGACTGCTGCTTTTGGATGAACCGGTATCCAATCTGGACATCCGAAATCAGCTCGAGATACTCGACTTGATAAAGAGGATTACGAGGCAAAGAGAGATCACAACAATCACAGTTTTGCACGATTTGAATTTAGCGGCAAGATATGCAGACAAGCTTGTAGTCCTTAACAGCGGGAGTATCTACGCATATGGAGAGCCAGAGGTTGTTTTGACTCCTGATATGCTGTCATCCGTTTATGGGGTTGAAGCTGAAGTAAACAGAAACAACGGTTTTGTTCAGATCGTTCCGATTCGATCGTTGAGTAGAAGAATTGAAGCCTTAGAACAAATAGAACAAACTTAGAACAAACTCTTAATTTATCCAATTTATTCAGTTTATCCCATACTGTTCGATGCTTATTCATGTTCATCCTATAGGAAGTTACCTTTTCGGGGATATCGACCAACAAAAGAATATCGTGGGAAAAATAGAAGGATGAATTTTTACTTCAGTCGATTTTCCTTCCAATAACGAGAAATCCAGAATGCCAGACTCTTGTGACAGGTCGAGTTCCGACTCTCTTGTGTTCTAGATCAATTTTTACGAGTTCAAAGCTCTCTAACTCTTCAAACCCGTTTTTCTCCATTTCAAGATAGACTTTCCTCGTAGCATCGATGTAAGGATTGTAAACAACGAGGTATCCCGCCCTCTTCAGAAGATTCTTTGCGATAGGAATGAATTTGTCATCATCTTTCATGTCCAGAGTTATCAAATCGAATTTAACCTTAAATGCCTCTGAAACCTGAAATATATCTCCCACAATTAGGTGGATGTTTCTCAAACCTGCAAGCTCAAAATTTTTCTTTGCTATTCTTGCGAATTCTGGCCTTCTTTCAACTGTAACGACAAATCCATCTTTGTTGAAGTAAGCGAGATATGCAGCGAGAACACCGCTTCCTGTTCCAGAATCCAAAACGAGGCTGCCGGGCTTTAAACCCGTATAAGCGATGATCGCTCCGATATCCTTGGGCATGATGGGTGTAGGACCCTTCCTGAAATGTCTGAAGAAGTCAATAGGGCTGAAAGGCCTAATTTTGAAGGGAAAGCCGAGATGGGTTTTTATCTCATCTCCATAATTCAGATTTTTAAGCTGGGAGAGGTCTATAACCCCTTTGTGGGTGTGGAACTCTCCTTCAAAGCTGTTTACGATATAACTGATTCTTCCGGAAAAAATGACAAAAGGTAATGTGAGCGGTTCCTTATCCTTCCCAGAATTCGACCCCATTTTTGATTCCATTTTCCGATCTATTTGCTTTTATACTCTTAATTTTAAATTATGGGCTCTTTTACGTTTGTTATGTTACTCATATCACATGTTATCCCAGACGGTTCTTTGGACTCTGTTAACCGCCACTTAACTTAGTCACCCTCTTGTAATTTCATAAGCGCCTCTGCCAGATCTCCGTTTGCCTCTTCCAAAGCTTTTCTTGCCTCTTCCTCGCTAACATTTGCCTGTTCCATGATAAGCTTGACGTCATCCTCACTTATCTCAGGCCTCTTTTCCTGCACTTCATAGGAGCCTGAGATCTGAAAAGTTTCTACCCCTCTGGCGGAAACCTTTACAACGGAAGGATTTTTGAAAATTAGGTCTTCTCCTCTGGTTCTGATTATTACCTCTTCCGCATCGATCTCTTCCATATTTATGCCCATCTGCTTCATCATTTTTTTCATCTGTTTGGGGTTCGTGGGAAACATAATTTGAAAAATAAGAATGATGTATTAATATCTTTGGTTTCCTTTGGTTTCATAGTTTAGAGGAGAAAACCTTCCAATTTTCCACTTTGGCAAAAATTCTATAAGTAGTGCGATAAAGTTAGCTTTGAGATTTACTGCTGCAGTACAGCAACAGCCATCAAATGCCGGGGTGGCAGAGAGGCACTGCGGTGGACTCGAGACCGCTAACGCGGTGGGAAATCCACTGCCCGCAAGGGCACCTGGGTTCAAGTCCCAGCCCCGGCGTCCTTAAAAAA
>QMZD01000143.1 GCA_003662985.1 Archaeoglobales archaeon
AAAACCTCTGTTTTGTAGAGATCACCGATTGGTAAAAAGTCTACACCACCATCACCGTATTTGGTGAAGTAACCTATCATCAGCTCACTTTTGTTTCCAGTTCCAGCTACAAGCCTGTTCATCCTGTTTGCGTGGTAGTAGTTAATTATCATTCTGATTCTCGGCTTTAAATTTGCCTCAGCAAGTTTACCGCCTTCTCCAAGTTTTTCTTTAAATAGGTTTACGATCTCATTTATTTCCACAGTTTTATACTTGATTCCCAGTATTTCAGCAATGTCAATGGCATCTCTAATATCTTCCTCAGCTGTTATACCTACCTCTGGCATTACCAATCCTAGAACCCTCTCCTTTCCCAGTGCTCTTACGCAGAGAAAAGCGACAGTAGAACTGTCAACACCACCACTCAATCCAACAACAACACCGTCAGCGTTACTCTCTTTGATGTACCTCTCTATAAAATTGCAGATGGTGTCCGTAACTTTTTCCCATTCCATGGTGAAATCTAAATGGTTGGATAATAAATTTTTGTAACATTTCTTAACATAATTTCTTAGCATACAAATTTACTTCATCTTTTCCCCGGGGCACCTAATAAGCTTTAAAACTTGAAAAATTACTCGGATTTTTTGCTCCGATTTAAAGCCTTCTGGAGCAAACTCCAAATTTTAACCTTGGCTGAGAATTAAATTCCGATTAAACCAACTCTGCGAGAACTTCAGTTATATCTTTGGCATCTAAAGCCTTTTTACAGATCGGACAGAAAGTAAGTATGGTCTGAGATGCCTCGATTAGCTGTTTTCTCCTCTCTTCGGAAATCTTGGATGCCATGGATGTATCTATGTATGGATAAATCCCACCAAATCCGCAGCAGTACGTGTTCTTTTTGTTGTATCCTACCTCTTTAAGTTTTATTCCAAGTTCTGAGAGTATTTTTCTGGGTTCCTCAACTATACCCAGATCCCTTGAAAGTATACAGGGATCGTGGTAAGTTGCTGAACTGAGTTTATCCGCTTTATCGGGTTTATCTGGGTCATCAGAGCTAAGTTCTGTAACTTTGAATCTATCGATCTTCCCGGCGATAAGCTGGGAGATATGGATCGCTTTAATCCCGTAATCTTTAAGAAAAACCTTGACGCAGTGGGGGCAATTGCTCACCACCCCCTCATAACTCCCCAAAATGTCCTTCAGATTCCTGATATGTTCCCTGAATTGTCTCAAATACCCCAACTCCTTGAGGTATGACCCGCAACAAAGTACATTCCTGAACGCGAAATCGATTTCTAGGAAATCCAAGATTTTTATGGTGGATCTAATCACTTCAGCCACTTCGAATGTTCTACAGCCGGGGAAATAGAGTAGCTTTCCGTCTCTTTTCTCAAATTCACCGAATTTCTCTCTAAATTTCTTTTCCAGATCTCTAATCATACTCTCGTGAGTTATAAAAGCGAGTTTGACACTCTCTGGCTCTTCATCAAGCTCGCAGATCTTGTTTCTTTCATCGATGAGGTTTTCATTAACGCTTATATCCGTCGGGCATGCTTGTTTGCAAGCGTTACATGGCAAACATCTCCATAACGCATCCCCAACATCCTCGCCGCCTGAGCTGAAGTATGCGAGCCGGGATTTTACTGAAGGAGATACCGTTAGCCTCCTCTCAGCATCGAAGACGGGACAGACATGCAGGCACATGTTGGGACAGAGCATGCATCTTACTATATCGTCACCCTTCCCAACCTTTGGTAAAGCCTCTTTAATGAGGGAAAGCTTTGTTTTCAAAGTTGAGGACGAAGTCGCCTGTAAGATCCATTTGATGTTCGAAAACACAATATCACCCCGTGCAATCCATGTCTACGACTTTCCCGGGATTCAGGATGTTTCTCCTATCGAAAAGCGTTTTGAGATCTCTGAAAATTAAATAGTAGCCTTCTAGCTCCTTTGGAAGCCATTTCGCCCTTAAGGCGCCTATTCCATGGTGATGGCTGATCGAAGCAGTGCCTAAAGCAGCCTCCATCGCTTTTTTCCAGACCTCTCTGTAGTATTCTTCAAGATTCTTGGCGACTCCGGCAAAGGTGAAGTAGAAGCATAATCCCTCCTCGTAGAAGTGAGAGGCATGGCATGAGGCGAGGAGGGTTCCATCAACATCCCTAATAGCTTTCAAAATTTTTCTGTAAACCTCCATGGCATTTTTCCAGGAACATGAGACCTCGATCGTATCGAAAATTATCCCCAGAGGAACGAATTTTGAGATGTCAGAGACGTTGAATCTCTCTTCAAGCCAATCATCGACAGGTTTTTCGCCAAGAAACTCTCCTTCAACTTTCTTGAGGACGAAATCCCTTTCCTGATCCGCCATCTCCCCCTCAACCATCACGATCATAACTACTCCGTTAACGTTAAAGTTCTTGAGAGACTCAAGCCTGTCGAAAATTCTCAGCAACGCTGGCTTGAATGTTTGAACTATCTTTCTGGCATTTTCTACAGCATCATCCATCGAATCGAATCTGAAAGCAATTTTGTGATTTTTCTTTGGGATCTTTCTGATTTTCAAGGTAGCCTCGCAGATAATCCCGAATATCCCCTCACTTCCTATGAAAAGATCGTTTGGATCAATAAAAGCCCTTCTCGGGAGCGGTTCGGCCTCGATTATTTCACCATCCGGCATCACTACTTTCAGGCTCACCAAGATGTCTTCGATGTTTCCGTATTTCGTTGAGAACTGTCCGCTCGCCTTTGTAGCAACCCATCCTCCAACGGTTGAGCAGTAAAGACTTTGAGGCGAATGACGGAGGGTGAAACCCTTATGATTCAGAACTTCCTCGAGTCTCCCCCCAACAACACCGGCTCCAGCTTTAACGAGCAATCTTTCTGCGTCGATCTTGATTTTGCCCAACGAAAGCATGGAAAGGGCTATGCCGCCACAGTATGGTGTTGCACCGTCTATAACTCCACTCGCACCGCCGAAAACGTAAACCGGGATGGAATAGGAATTGGCAATCTGCATGATGGAAGAAACGTTTTCAGCATTTTCAGGGAAGGCTACAGCATCGGGCAAAGCGGGAAGGGTGTAGTCCAAGAGGCGGTTGAGATGAAGGGGGTTAAAATCCTTTGAATAAGCAATTCTATCGGCCAGATGGGTTGAGACTTTTATGCCAACTCTCTTTAACTCTTTGACAACCTCATCAATCTTTTCGGAGTATCTCGATCTCCTGATAATCTTAAGCATGTCTGATTTTAAAATGGGAAACTATTTTATTTCTTCTGTATTTCTCTGCTTGATGCCGTTCAACAAAGATGTTTTCTCCTCGGTTAAGGACTGGCTGATTGAGGAAGGGATTCTCAAATCGGAGGTTCCCGATGAGATGGCGGACTGGCATTACGTTGTCGAATTTCCGGCTAAGTCAAATCAGGTTTCAGATATCATCAAGCCGAAAAACAGAAGGATGATTCTCCTTCTAAGTGGTATCGTGCTATCCGAAACTCATTACAAAGCTTTCAGCTCTCTAACTCCTGAAGAGAAACAAAAGCTCGTACATCGATGGAAGATGGACCTCATTTTCAGAAAGGCAGACTTCCGCTTCATACCAGATTCGATGAATCTGCAGAGGATAGAGTTCTCGATACCAATTTTTGAGGATGGTTTATCGAAGTCCTCGGTTATCGAAGCACTGAGGGAGCTTTTCAAGTGTAAGCTCTACATAATCTGGAATGTTCAGCATGAATTCGATAAGTTTTCAGGAGTAGATTCGATGTATCTCTAGTTCCCTTTTTTCCAACTTCTCCACTTTTCTGCTTTTCCAACCCTTTTGATCTAGGGTATCAAGGTCTAAAAACGGTTCTTCCGAACGTTGCAAATGGAAGAAATCCATGTGTGACTTCAGCGTTATTCAGAACTGACAAAGATTTTTCACCAATCCAAGCCAAATTATATATAGAATGAGATATAATAAGATCAAAAACTGATCTGGCCTCAGATGAAAAACATGGAATCGATTGACATTTACAGACTGAAAAAGGATTTCTCTGAAAGTATTGATGATTGTGAAAAGGATAGTGAAAACCATGAAAAAGAAATTGTAGAATTAATTCAGCTTTTGGGTTCAAGGGAGAGTAAAACTAGACTGAATGCCGCTAGGGAGATAGCAAAGTTAAAGGAGGTGGCGTTGAGGCATTTAATCGCGAATTTGAAATATGGAGACGAATACGAAAGGGAGGGAACAATTCTTGCACTTGCGGAAATCGGTAAAGAGAGCATCGAAATTTTGATAAACCTCCTCGAGGACGAGGATGAGAAAGTTAGAGCTGGAGCGGTTCTTGCAATGGGGCTAGTCGGGGGAGAGGAAGCGATAAAATACATAATTAACTCTCTGAAGGATGAAAGCAATCTTGTGAGGTTCGTAGCATCGAAATCCCTTAGCTCCCTTGAAATTGAATCTTTTGAACAACTTATTCAAGCACTTGAAAGTGAAGACTGGAGAGTGAGGTATGGTGTCTCCAGAGCACTTGAGGAGGCTGGTGAAAGAGCCATCAAACCCCTCCTTAGTACTATGCTTAAAGGAAGCGATGCCCAGAGAGTTTTGGCAAAATCAATCTTACATGAAATCGCAAAAAAGTCTCCTGAGTGCTTTTTAGATATGATTAAAGATTCAGAGTTGAGAATACCTGCACTTGAGATTCTTTTGGGTTTAGATACGGAATACCTCTTTGAATACCTCACCAATCTGCTTCACCACGAAGATCATAAAATCAGAGAGGCTGCCATAGTTCTGGTTTCTATGATAAAAGATAAAATCGAATCGAAAAGACTAAGCAAAGTTCTGATGAGTGCACTTGACGATGAATCTTGGTTTGTTAGGCTGGTTGCCGCTGAAACCCTTGCTAAAAAACCTGGAAAAGTTGGAAAGAAGGAAATAAACCAACTTAAAAAGCTTCTTGAGGATAAGGAAATCATTAGAAAGAGTATAATGGAATTATTTGAAGATCTCAGCTAGAATTGCTGGTGAGGTAGTTTGGATTGTAAATCCTAGACTTTGAGTTTCTACGTTTGCAAGAATCGATTTTTTTCTTGGTTTCAGTTTTTCATCGAAATTTTTTTCATTATCATCATATATTTAGCAACTTATATTAATAAATTAAACTTAGGAGCTATCATGGAAAGACTGATTCACTGTCAGACTGTAATGGAAGAGGAAAGATTGGGAAAGCTAAAAAAGAAAACAGGCGAGAATTCGACAAAGGATGCACTTTTGAAGGCAATACAACATTACCTCCAATGCTATTATTCCGACAACTACTGAGGTGATAGTATGATTCGGTGTCCAAATTGCAATCTGATGGTCGAAGAAAGGTCTTACAACTTCGATAAAAAGACTGGCACATTCAATTGCCCTATCTGCGGATTTAAAATCACAATTTTAAGCC
>QMZD01000144.1 GCA_003662985.1 Archaeoglobales archaeon
ATCTTTATCAAGTGTTCCAAAAGCCTTCGCAAGCTATGGGTTCTATCGAAAAAACCCTCCAGTTCAAGCAGTTTAGCTTTTAGGTTCAGCTGGAAAGCTTGCTCAATATGGAACATAGCCAAATCAAAATCATTTTGCTCAAAGTCAAACTTGGCATCCCTTTCAAATTTGGTGGCCCTTTCCTTCAGTATTCTGATCTCTTCCTTCATTTCAGAAAACTTTGAAAGGCAAGGATAAAAAATTATCTGAGCTGTGTTAATATGGTTAAGAGAGTCAAATTAACAATTTTTACCAATTTAAGTGCACCAATTTAATGACCGATTTCATAAAGGGTAATCGATGATCGATCAATTTCACAAAACCCCAAAAGGCTATATTCAATCCTAACGAATTTTCGAAGGTGAAAGTTGAAGAACTGGAGCCTTACATTACTCGCTTCGGAGTGGAGATCCTTAAAAATAACGGGATTGAAACCCTCTTTCCACCGCAGGAGGGGGCGATTGAGAGTGGACTCTTCTCAAATGATAATTTTGTAATTGCAATTCCTACTGCAAGCGGTAAAACTCTCCTCGCTGAATTGGCGATGCTCAAGGAAGTTATGAACGCAGGAAAATGCCTCTACATAGTCCCTTTAAGGGCTTTAGCTGTCGAAAAATATGAAGAGTTCAAAAAATGGGAGGACATAGGTTTAAAAGTTGGATATTCAATAGGAGATTTCGAATCGAGAGATGAATGGCTCGGAGAGAGCGACATAATCGTAACCACATCCGAGAAGGCAGACTCATTTTTAAGGAATGGAGCGAGCTGGATAAAGAAAATCACGTGTTTGGTTGTGGATGAAATCCATCTTCTTGATTCTGGTAAAAGGGGGCCAGTTCTTGAGATTCTCATAGGAAAGTTCAGGCGGATAAATCCGGAAATACGGATTCTGGCCCTTTCTGCAACGATTCCCAATGCTGAGGAGATCGCATCATGGCTCAACGCTAGGCTCTACACCTCCGAATGGAGACCGACCAAACTTTACGAAGGAATATACTGCAATGGGATTCTCGAGCTTTTTTCAGCCGATGATTTCGAGCAGAAGGAGATTGGGAGAGGAGATGTTGCAGCATTAACGCTTGATTGTTTAAAGAATGGTGGACAGGTTTTAATTTTCGATTCAACGAGGAGAAATGCTGAATCAACGGCAAGAAAGATCTCATCTATTACGATGAAGTTCGTGGATTCGAATGAGGATCTCGCTAGATTAGTATTGGAAGAAAATGAAGGTGAAATGAGCCAGAAGCTTGCCGAGTGCATCAGGCTTGGGACAGCATTCCATCATGCAGGCTTGCTTAACTCCCAGCGAAGGGTTGTGGAGGAGGCATTCAAAGAGGGAAGAATAAAGGTTGTTGTTGCAACACCAACGCTCGCGGCCGGAGTAAATCTGCCGGCGAGGAGGGTTATAGTCAAGAGCTATCGTAGATTCGAGCTGGGCTTTGGCAACACGCCAATAAAGGTGATGGAATACAAGCAGATGGCCGGGAGGGCTGGCAGGCCTGGCTTGGATCCGAGGGGTGAGGCGATTTTGATTGCGAAGAACAAAAGAGAGAAAGAGAGGCTTATGGAGAGATACATCACCGGAACTCCAGAAAATGTTGAATCAAAGCTCGGAGCTGAAACGCATCTTCGCTTTCATACTCTATCCCTTATTGCCGAAGGATTCGTCAGCGATTTCAGCGAACTTCTGGACTTCTACTCTCAAACTTTCTTTTTCCATCAGAACAGGATTTCTCCAGTCTCTGAGATCGAGAAGGTAATAGATAAGCTCTGCGAATGGGGTTTTGTTGAAAGGGTTAATGGCGGAAACAGGAACACATTTGAATTCGGTGAATTCAGGAGTTTTAATGGTTATCTTGAAGGAAATCTCATCGCAACACCTCTCGGCAGCCTGATCTCAAAGCTTTACATAGATCCTTTTACGGGATACATCTTCGTTGATACGCTCTATCGATTTGAAAGGCTTAATGAAATTGCCACCTTACATCTTGTTTGCAGAGCCCCAGACATGGAAACGCTCTACCTCCGAAAATCGGATGGCTGGGTTGAGGATGAGGCCTATCTACTGCGAGAAGAGTTGACGTATTTCCCCTCCGAGTACTCTCCGGATTACGATTGGTTCCTTGCAGAGATGAAAACCGCTTTTTGCTTGGCTGAATGGATCAACGAAGAGGATGAGGATGCGATCTGCGATAAATATGGAATTTCTCCTGGCGATTTAAGGAGAATAGTTGAAACGGCAGAGTGGCTTGTTTACTCTCTGAGAAGGATATCGAATTTCATTGGCCATCCACAACAAACTTTCTTCCAGAAGCTGGAGTCGAGGATAAAATACGGGATAAAGGAGGAATTGATCGATCTCGTGAAGGTGAGGGGAATCGGGAGAGCGAGGGCTAGAAAACTTTTCTTGGCTGGGATAAAAGATCGAAAAGACATGTTAAAATATAGACACAAACTCCCAGCCATAATCGGTAAAAAGACGGCTGAAAAGATAATAAGAGAAATCGAAAGTGAATAGCGAAGAATTTTATTCCCAGCAGTTTATCTCATAGTGTGAACATCCTGATTCTCGGGCATGCGGGAAGTGGAAAGAGCACCCTCGTGAAAAACTTCGGGGAGTACTTGGAGAAGAATTTTTCCGTAAGCAGAGTTAACCTTGATACTGCCACAAATCCGATTTATAGGGCTGATGTGGACTCCAGAAGCTTTGTTAAAGCAGAGGAAATCATGGAAAATTTCAATCTGGGAATAAACGGGGCATTACTTAAGTCCGTTGAAATGCTCAAAAACCACATTCCTGAACTCGTGCTAAAGGATGATTTCGTGCTCTACGACACTCCCGGTCAGCTGGAGCTCTTCCTTTACACGGATTTCGGTGAGATATTCTCTGAGAAGTTGAGAGAAAATGGTGTTTCACTTGCAATCTTCCTTGTGGACTCCTACCTATGCAGAACACCTGAAAACTTCCTTTCTGCGATATTCCAAAGTGCCGTGATTTCCTTAAGAACGGGGCTCCAAACACTTACGGTTTTCAATAAAACGGATCTTGAAAAACCCCTCCCCTTCAGTAAGCTCACGGAACTCATAGAAAAAGGGGAGGGCATACTCTCGGAGATGCTGGAAAACCTTCTACCCTTCTACGATCTGACATCCCTCAGATATAGGACGATTGAAATTTCTGCAGAAAAATTTGTAGGTTTTGATGAATTAAGTGGAGCAATTAATGAAATTCAATGTTCGTGTGGGGATTTGAGCTGAATTGGATCATGATGGATCATCTTAATTCGTGTTTGTGTCGAGGTTCCTAAGTTTATCTGTGGTTTGCAGTTTGTTGTTGGTTTGCAGTTTGTTGATTTGCAAACATACAGAAAGTAGGTTGAATTAGTAGAGTAGGTTAAGGAAGCGGACATACTAATGAGGCAGCTAAGAATTACCTAAAGAATTTGTGTAAACCAATCTAAAAATTCATCAAATAGATCGTTTTCAGCTTGATTCTAACGTATTCCGGTTTTTTGCTTTTATTCCTCTATCAATGCCATAGCCCTTCTAAACTCCTCTTCAAGCCTTTTTGGATTGTAACCATGGTCGATGAAAAGCCAAGGTATATCATTCGTTTTATCGGTTTCCACTGCATCCAGATACTTCTCAAGTCCAAATCTGAATATATTCCTGAAGGCATTCCTCCTACCGGCCTTTATAAGATCAAAGACATCCTCATTACCCCTTGAGATAACAGTCTGAACTGCAAACTCCTCAACATTTGCTGCCTTGAACTCAAATCCATTTGCTTTTTTAAATTCACCTCTAAGAAATCTAATCTTTTGTTTTAATTCCTTGATATCCTCCCGTCTGAATTCCAGCTTCCCTCCGAAGGAAAGGAACTGAAATGGTGTATGGGGTTTGGGGACGAGCGGATTTACCGAGATCTCCACTTTTCTAACGAATTCCTTAACCTTTCTTGAGAGCTCCAAAATATCTCTGAGATCATCCTGAGTCTCACCTGGCAACCCAATCATGAAGTAAAGCTTTATTTTCTCAATCCCTTTCTCTCCTGCCATTCTTGCAGCATTTAAAACGTCTTCTTCGCTTATTCCCTTGTTTATAACCCTCCTCAGCTTCTCACTTCCAGCTTCTGGGGCTATCGTAAGGCTTTTCAGCCCTGATTCTGCAAGAAGCTCCAGAATTTCCTCATCAAGGTTGTCTGCTCGCAGAGAGGATGGGGAAACAGTATAACTCATCTCGCTTAGGCTAAAAACGATCTCCTTAAACTTTGGATGGTCTGAGGGAGACGGAGCGATCAATGCGACCCTATCGACGATTTTTCTATAATTTTCTGCAACTTCGAGGAGGATTTCTTTATCCCTCCACCTAACGGGAGAGTATATCCGCTTTACGATGCAAAAACGACAGTTTCTTTTGCACCCTCTTCCGATTTCAAGCAGTAGGCTTTTCCCATAGGCTCCTTCACCAATTATTTCATCGAGAATATGATCTTCTAACTTGCTTCTGACTCTTTTTACTTTTAAATCGCCCTTATAGTTTTTTGGAACATAAACACCCTCCAAACCTTCAGCCTCTTCCTCTCCTTCCAGCACACTCTCAATGAAATTTGACCCCTCAACCTCTCCAACGAACATGACATCGAAAAGCTTAGTATAGGGTAAAGGGTTCTCCATTATGCATGGCCCACCTGCAACCTTTATTCCAGAAAAGCGAGCTTTTTCAAGAATCTCGAATACTTTAAAGACATCCTCTTCATATTGCAGGCTGAAAAATGCAAAATCAAAATTTTGGAGCGAGCTTCCGCTTTCAACGCTCTTTAATCCTTTAAAAACATCTGTGTAAAACCTCTCGCAGATAAAGCCGGGGAGAGAGTTCACCCTGCTGTAGATATACTGGAGGCCAAGATTGCTGATCCCACCAACATACCGGTTAGGATAGACTAAGGCAACCCCTTTGTACCCCTTTTTCCACCTCTTTACCATCGGATTGAACTCTCCGTACATCTCAACTGATGTTAATGGGGTTATAATATTTAATATTTAGATTCTGGGTTGAATTTGGTTGAATCTGGTTGAATTCTAGGGTTAAATGCTAAAGGCTCCGAAACTTCATAAAACTCCTGAATGCTAAATCAGAAAAATCAGAAAATCAGAAACAATTTATAAGGCGAATCAAGAAGGCAAATCAGCACCAACCAGGAAAGGGATAAAGAGTAAAGATGGGATAGGATGGAGAATGTGAGGGTAAGCATAGTTCTCCCAGCCTACAATGAAGCAGATACAATAAAAAAAGCAGTAGAAGAAGTAAGGAAAGAACTTAGCAAGTACTATAAAGAAGACGAATACGAAATAATAATAGCAGAAGA
>QMZD01000145.1 GCA_003662985.1 Archaeoglobales archaeon
AATTACGAATGCCGTCGGTGAAAAAGTCGCGGTATACGAATATCTGCCCTTCGGCTACCAGAAAGAAGGCCCCCGAACCGTTACCCCATTCGCCTTCACCGGTAAGCCAAAGGACGAGGAGTCAGGGCTGCAGTACTTTGGGGCGAGGTATTATGATCAACTCTCTCGCCGGTTTCTTAGTTGTGATCCAAAGACTAAGCCAGACATCACGCTGTTAATCAAACATCGAATACTAAACTTCTATGTTTTTGAAAACGATAACCCGATTAATTACATCGATCCAGACGGTGAGATTCCAATACTTTTGGCAGTAGGTATTAGTGCCGTAGTAGGGGTTGTAATCGACTATTTATCTCAGTATGCTGAGGCCCGCAAAAAGACTGGAATATCCCTTTACAAATACTGGATTTCAGGGGAATATCCGGTGGAGCGAGAGGCTATTGTGGCGGGGTTCTCAGGTCTGAGTGGGATAGTAACAGGAGGCATTGGAACAACAAATCTTCCCTGGTGGATGAAGCCAGTCTTTAATGCTCCAGCAACATACTTTATAAGTAAAGCAAAATCAGCAGCGCTTGGTGAGGAGTTTACTACTGAAGAGGCGATATCTTCTGGCCTTGCTGGTGCAGTTTCCGTAAGTATTTCAGAACCACTTGCAGGTATATCACAGCGAATTAGATCGGAAAATGCTAAGGCGACAGTTGAGGCAGTATGCACAGTTATCGGAAATGAAGAGTCGCACAAGATTTATCTGAAACCGGTGGTCAGGAAAATCAATGAGGAGCTTAAGAGACTGCCTAAACAGCAGAAAATCGACATTGGTTTTTATAATCCTCATGAGATTAAGTGGAACCAGATGGGTCTCCAACAACCAGCATACTGAGATGCACAACATCAAAGGCGACAAAAATGAATCCAAACAATCAAATATTTGGGGGTATATTACAATAGCCGGTATCGTAATCGCAGGTTTATACTACCTATATACTGATTCATCCCTTAGAGGAAATATATTGATTTTTAGTTTTGTGCTATGTGGTGTAATATTAGGTGTCATTGTGCTTATAAGCAAGCTCTTAGGTAAAGCCAAAGAGTGGCATATCGAGATGGAAGGAAAGGAAAGGAGGAGACTCTGGGCTACAGGGCCATTGGCGCCAGTGTTCAATGCACTTTTTATAGTCTTTTTAGGAACCTTAGGGGCTGGGATTATAATCTACAAGGGAGTTGCAGAATGGCTGGTATCGTATCTTATATTCCTTGGTATCTTCTGGGGTATCATTCTTTTGATCGACAAACTTGGTAACAAATGGAAGCAGAAAAAATCTCAGGGTGATCATCAGTAATACCAACGTTTTAAGACTAAGCTGTGTTTATCTCTGCAGGCTCAGGATCGTCTGGTCCCCCTCGATCTCCACCGATGTTATCGGGTATAATCTCTACCGCCGGGAGGCTGGTGAGACCACTTACATCAAAGTAAATCAGGAACTGATTCCGGACACCGTCTTCATCGACTATGCTCCGTTGGGCAGAATCATCGTCTATGCTGCAACAGCCATTGACTCTGCCGGCAACGAATCATTCCTGTCCACTCCCGACAGCATTCAGGTGAGGTTGGGAGGGATGGAGGATGGAAGATTGAAGATGGAAGATAGAGGATTGAGGGAGGTGGGCGGATCTCATAGCCGTGGGACAAACCTTACCCTATACTTCTACCACACTGATCACCTGGGTAGTCCAAGGGTAATTACCAATATTATGGGTGAAAAAGTAGCTGAATACGAATATCTCCCCTTTGGGTTTAAGAAGAATGGAAAGCGAAGCGTAGCCCCCTTCGCCTTCACCGGCAAACCAAAGGATGAGGAGTCAGGATTGCAGTATTTTGGGAAAAGATATTATGATCAATTCACACGTAGGTTTCAAACTGTTGATCATCCAGGAAATTTTGAGTTGTTACGTCCAGAAGTGTTAAATCCCTTTAACTATTGCTCAAACAACCCTATTCGATACATTGACCCTTCCGGAAAGGATAAAATGGAAACCTGGGAAGCGGATTATATCAAGAAAATTATGGAAATAGCAGATATAAGGTTTAGTAAAATATACCATCAGGAGAAGAAACATCCTACAACTTCTGAGCATATTGAGGACAGAGTAGCTGGAAGAATGAAACCGGTACCAATCGGGCTGGAGCCACGCCGATGGTGGGGTGGTCTCATTGAACAATGGTTTAGAGAGTTTTGGGACTACATTACTTCAAGGAACGATTTTTATAGATTAGAGGGTTACTCATATGCCTCAAAAGAAGAGTTAGTTTATGAGGATAAAACGGAGCGAATTCTTGTTTATCTTTATCCAGAGCCTCCAGGCCACAAGAGAGTTATCAATTATATTGTTTGGAGTAGCGATGATGCAAAATTTAAAGGAGGGGGGTTCGTATGGTATTGTGGTCCAAAACGCAGATTTCCCAGTGGGATATTTGATCGACCAGTCTATATAATCAGGTATATGAGTGCCGAAAAATTCAAGAAGTGGAAGGAAAAGTTTGGATACGATCAAAGGCAAAATAAAAAGAGGTGATTACTTTCGTTCTATCAAACTGGATAATATAATATGAGCTGCGATATTAGTAAACCTTCTTTGCGGTTTCTATTGATTTTGGAATTATCCTTCCATGTTGTATTTGCAGCGGGAATGATATTTGTCTCTAACCCTCGAGAATTAAAATGGACGTTGTTGAAACGACAAGCTTGCCAGTTATTCGTAGTTAATTATAAAAATGGTGTCGAAAATCTCATTAGTATTGTAGATGCTTCTAATTTGATTAACAAACAAGTAATTTGGGTTATACCCATTCCTGCACCTTCAGAAAAAATCATCATTTCCAGAGTAAAACAAGTACCGCTACCCAATGCGTTCTCCTCATGTAATTTAAAAATTTGGCTCCGGGCTACTGTTAGCAAAGGATTTTCACTCTTAAAGACTTCACAAATTTATACCATTCCTCTCTTGGCTCATAATCATAGCGACCGTCCCCCAATAGTAGATTTGCCATCTCTCTTTTATCTAACGGAAGTAAGTTTGAGGGATTTAGAGGCAGAAGTCTTTGGTAATGATGAATATGAATGTTTATGTGCTTTCATAAAAGGACATGGAATAAATTTGTCTGATAGTTTGCAGTCAATGCTTGAGTATTACTTCAGGGAAAATTACGCCTTTGTTGTCTTATTTGACCAAGAGACTATTAACTTCAACCGTACTCCCGTTACCAATATTAGAGAAAGCTATAGGGTTATCGGTGTCTCTCTTCACTTCCCGACTAAGAAAGTTTACTTGCCGATGCGAATGGATAAGATATATACAGAGTCGATTATACCGATTAAAATTTATGCTTTTGATTTTTTTGAGTTGGATATGCCAACTCAAATTGCTACTTCTGTTCAATATTTCCTCGGAAAACATTATGAAGTGCCCGAGGAACTTCTCTACTTCTTTTATGGCGAAACAGCTTTGGAGAATTTCAAATACACATTGATATTCTTTCCACTCTCAAAAGAAACGTTTGGCGTTGATTTATGGCTCAAGTCCGGTGCTCCAGCCGATATTAGGGTGGCGTTATTTATTTTCCTCAATGTTAAATCACAAGTATTATTCCTATCATTATTTATTCTATTTTCATGCTTTGCAAGTTACATTTCGGGATTAGTTGTCTTTGGAAGGAATGGCTCATTTAGGAAGTATTTCATATTTGGGCTATGGAATCTTTTGACTCTGATAGGATTTATAATTGCCGTAATACTTTTATTAAAAGATGGCAAGCTAGGATGCACAAGTCAACAAAAAGTACTCCATAAGATAGATCGTAAAGTATTATTCATTATTTTCTTCACCACAGCTTTTATGCTTCAAGTGATCATTTTTCAGGGTATCTTGAAAGTCGCTCTTGGTCTATAGCCGTTAGAGCAGCAGTAACTGCAATGCGTGCTGCTGAAGGTGATGTCTCTTTAACAACGAGGGATTGGACCGAGTCCGCTTTCAGTGTCGCAAGCTTTTTAGGAGAAATAGGATTAATAACTTGGAAGTTACAACGAGCTATAAATTTGATTGAGGGTTATTCAATCATGACTTCTCGCTTTGAAGACTACTTCAAGGAAATCCTCGATGCTGCTAATATTGATTCAATTGTTTTTGAGATTTACAAAAAGACAGTCGGAAGGAGATATTGTAGGAGGCAAAGAACACGTGTGGTTGGGGAAATCGCATAAAAGTAAAGAATATTTAAAGAACTTACTACTTCTTTGGAACATAACTAGCTTTGTAAGAAAACTTCAAAGAGTAGGAGCGGACGTAAATAAGATAATTGAAGGCGAAGAACCAGAAGTTCAATTTGAGTATTTGGATTATTTACAGCTTTATGAGAAATGGCGAAATCAGCAATTAAAATAATTATGTTCGGTATTTTATCAATGTTTTTAATTTATCTTGACAATCAGGTTACTACACTTGAAAATACTTGTGATCATATTCTTTATGTAAAAAGTAAATTAGTTAATGATGGATTAATTGATGAAAACATCTGGATCCTCAATTTGCATTCAAAAAATAAATGTCAATTAACAAACTCCTATCAATTTGATGAAGTCTCACCAGTGTGGCTATCAGATAGTGAATTTATATTCTTACTCGTACCAAGGAGTAGCAGCCAACGCATAAAAATTTCGATAATGAATTTAAAAACTTCTGCGCGGAGAATTTTTGATATATGGAGAATCGACAGGTCAAAGGAGCCTTTCCCACCAGCGGGATTAGCTTATTCCCGCGGGAATATTATTTACTATTCAGGATTTCTTCTACTAAAAGCTTCACTCAAGACAAAAAATATAAAGCGTGTTGTACCATATGAGCTAATCCATAAAAAGAATATTGTAAGTATTGATAATTTTGCGAATTTTGATGAACAAAAGATTGTTTTTTTCCGCGCAAAACAAAAAACAAGCTCAAATTGCTAGGTCTACACAATATAGAGATTATTATTGTGATCTATATGTTTGCTATTTAAATGAAAATATGCTTACGCAAGAAACATTTGGCAATACGACTTTTTCTAACGAGTATCCCAATTGGATCGGGCCTGATACGTTAATTTTTTCCTCAAATAGAAATGGGAATTATGACCTTTACATTTTGAATTTGGAGACTAAAAAGACGGTCCGATTAACTGATACGCCTGAGGTTGACGAGAGGGAAGTAACGGTTTCTCCTGATTGAACTGCCCCCTTCCGGTCAAGACAAAAATAGGGGTTAGGATTTGTAGAGTTCATACCGCCTTCTTAAGCTG
>QMZD01000146.1 GCA_003662985.1 Archaeoglobales archaeon
AGCCTCAGAGATTTTGTAAACAAACTTGAGATGGAAAACGAGCTTGTGAAGATAAAACATGAGGTTGATCCCGTTCTTGAGATGACGGTTATCGCTGAAAAGGCTGTTAAAGCGAACGGAAAGGCCTTGATGTTCGAGAATCCGAAAGGATACAACATTCCCGTGCTCATGAACGCATTCGGAACGGAAAGAAGAATGAAAATGGCTCTGGAGGTTGACAGATTTGAGGAGATTGGAGAGAGACTCGTTGGGATGACCAAGGTAAAACCTTCAGGGATTATTGAGGGAATAAAGAGTCTCTCCGTTTTGAAGGATGCCATGAGCTTCATCCCCAAAACCGTCAAGAAGGGGGCATGCAAGGAAGTTGTCGAGGAGCCAGATCTCTCTAAGTTTCCGATCCTAAAGTGTTGGCCAAAAGATGCGGGCAGATTCATAACTCTACCTGTAGTTATCACAAAGGATCCCGAAACGGGAGAATTCAATGCCGGAATGTACCGGATGCAGGTTTTCGATGGTAAAACGACGGGCATGCATTGGCAGATACACAAGCATGGAGCAGAGCATTTCAGGAAAGCTGGCGATAAATTGGAGGTTGCCGTAGCAATAGGTGTGGATCCCGTCATTCTTTACGCTTCAACCGCCCCCCTGCCTTTAGGTTTGGATGAGTTCATGTTTGCTGGCTTCATAAGAAGGGAGAGGGTAAAACTGGTCGACTGCGAAACGGTCGATCTTAAAGTTCCGGCTGATACGGAGATAGTTCTTGAGGGATACGTTAAAACAGATGAATTAAGAATGGAGGGTCCTTTCGGAGATCATACAGGCTATTACACGCCAGCTGAACCTCATCCGGTTTTCCATGTTACAGCGATAACTCGAAGAGAAAATCCAATCTATCATGCTACTGTAGTTGGTAAACCTCCGATGGAAGATGCTTGGCTTGGAAAAGCAACGGAGAGAATATTTTTGCCGGTGTTAAGAATGCTCTTTCCCGAAATTGTGGACATAAACCTTCCTGTCGAAGCATCTTTCCACAATCTTGCGATCGTCTCGATAAGAAAGAGCTTCCCCGGACATGCGAAGAAGGTTATGTTCGCTTTGTGGGGTATTGGAATGCTCTCTCTAACGAAGGTTATAATCGTTGTTGACGATGACGTTAATGTTCAGAACCTTAGAGAGGTTCTTTGGGCCGTTACGAGCAGATTCGATCCTTCGAGAGATCTCGTAGTAATCGGAAACGCTCCCATCGACTCTTTGGATCACGCTGTTTACCAGCAAAACTATGGAGGAAAGCTCGGCATAGATGCAACAAGGAAGTGGAAGGAAGAGGGTTTCGAGAGGGAGTGGCCTGAAGCGGTGGAGATGGATCCCGAGGTTGAAAGAAAAGCATTGAGGGTTTGGGAGGAAATCAAATCAATTGTTCTTGGAAGGGATTAGGTTAGGAAATTTGGAGATAGTTTTACGGTTGACTAATCAACGATGATCATCAAAAATTGTACTCGAATTTCACTTCATTTACTACCCCAGAAGTTAACTACTGTTCCAGAAGTATATTCCGTTAGGGTTTTTACTTTTCAATTAGAAAGTGTAGGCAACTATCCGGGTATCCACCTTCAAATTATAAATCAAACTTTTAATATCTTGACGTCGTATTTAATTTATGGAAAGGTATTCAGATCTTGTAATTGACAGCTCGAACAGGCTTATTAGACATATCTCTCCTTTTCCCGAAATCTTAGAGGAACAAAAAGAAAAATTCGATGAGCTTATCGACTTACTCGAGAAAGGCAAGGCCATACACGTTTTCGGAGTTGGAAGGAGTGGGGCAGTGGCTCTATGCTTCGCAATAAGGCTCAAGCACTTTGAAAAGGATTTCGGGCATAAGGTTTGGTGGGTTGGGGATGAAGTTAGAGAAAAAATTGAAGAGGGGGACGTTTTGATAATTTTCTCGGGTTCAGGAGAGACTGCCGAAGCGTATTTCATTTCTAAGAAAGGAAAGGAGGCTGGAGCAAAGCTTGTGCTTATTACTTCCTACCCTGAATCCTCGATTGGAGAGATTTCTGATCTGATTATCAGGCTTCCTGGGGGGATGGAAAAGGCCAAAGGGTGGAAGTACCTCGAGGCACAGGTTTCGAAAAATGCTGAGTTCTATGGAGGCGGAGAATTCGAGTTAATGGCATATTTGCTCCAAGAAACGCTCATAATGGCTATTGGAAGGTACAAAAGCATCTCTAAAAGTGTGGTTGTGAGGGAGCATATCAGGGATTCTGTTTGATTTATCTCTTTACTTATTTCTCTACTTATCTCTTTACTTTCGATTTTTTTCAATCTTTTCTCCTTTCAACCTTATCTCGGTTATCTCAGGTGAAAAACCTTAAAGCCCATGTTTCGAAGGGTTAGCGATAGATTTCTTCTCTTGCATTTCCTCCAGTCTCTGCTCTGGCCAAGCAGGATAACTCTACCTTTTGAGTAAGCATCGATAACTCTACCAACTGCCTGGATGAATTCTTTGGAGTAAGGACTCTCAAAATCCAGATGTACGACATCAACGTCCATTTCTTTTTCTAAACCAGTGTCTACATCTCCCACTTCGAACACCGATGATATCGAGAACTTCCTCAGAGTCTTCATAATCTCCTGCCTGGATTTACCCTTAATGCCCAACGTGTATATTTTCATATCAAGGAGATTCTGCATGAGCTTATCCCTGAAGAACTCTTCCTCCCAAACTTTTACGTTTTTGTCTAGCTCTTTAATTCTTCCAAACCAGTAAACAACGAATCCCTGGCCAAATAGATCGAGATACTTCGAAAACTGCTTTTTCCAGTATATCCAATGGGTTCTTGGGTCTCCAAAAAGGGCTTTGCTCTCTATCCAGTTTATCTCAAACCCGTTGATCTGAATTGGATCTGAAAAGTAGAAATCGGGGGTTTTTATACTCTCTTTCCTGAGGTCTTTTTCAGTTTTATAGGTTATATCCCTGCTATCAAGCCATTTCTCAATTATCAGCTCTCCCAGCCTACCTCTGGCGAATTGATGTTTTACGGCGATGGGGGAGTATATATAGTCAGTGAAAACGGATCTCCAGATTAACCTTCTTAGATCGGCGTCATCTATCCTTTCTGGATCGTTGAGCGAATCCCTGATCTCCCTTTTGGTGTATTCAAGGGCTTTCAGCAAAAGCCTGACCCTCATCATCGGAGTTAGCCTAACCCAGGCTGGTATTTTTTTATGGGTGCTCCAGAAGTTGGAAAGTTCCTCCAGTCGAGTACAAACCTTTCCGTAATCCTGCTTAACCTGATCCACCTTTTTTTGGGTGAGAATCGTGAACAGCATCCCCCTCGGGTAATTAAATCCCGAAAGATCGGATATGTACTTTAATCCTCTCCTCAGCCTTTTGAATTCTTCCAATTCGATTTTCAATTTTTCACCTTTTTAGATTGGTTTGGAATTGATCGAGATTTGACCAAGATCGATTGAGATTGATTGAGATTGATCGGGATTGATCGGGATTGATCGGGATTAATTGGAATCGATTGGATTTATCTGGATTTATTAAGACTTATTGAGATCTATTGGGGTCTATTAAAGATTTGTTGGTTTATTGGGATTTGCTGATTGAAATTTATTGAGTGAGTTCATTGAATTTGTTGAGAATCACTTAATTTGGAGGGCTATTTAAAGTTGAGGATTCGCTTGAAAAGATTCGGTAAATTATATCTTGTACTTACATCTTATATCTTATTATATCTTATCATCTTACATCTTCACATCTTATTTTATTCTGCTCTCATTTATCTGACCTTTCATCCTGATCGAATACACGAACAATACTCTCACTCTGCCCTTCCTCAGCCCGGCGTATTTCGTACTCATCTTGAGATCGAAGTTGAACTGCCTCTTAAGAGCTGATATCAGCCTTCTCGCCTCGTTTACATCGGAGAAATATATGTCAAAGCCGTTTTTGTTCCCCTCAATCGAGTACTCAAACGACTTTCTTTCTAAGTAATTCAGGATGAACTTTTTGGTTTCCTCCTTTACTCCTCTGAACTGGAGTATTGAGGGATGTTTAACTCGCAGTCTCACAGAAGAAATACTGACATGCGGTTTAATAAAACTATTTAATAAAGTTAGGTATTTTAAAGCGCGTCTAAAGTGTTTTTAAAATGTTATCAACACTCCTTCGCTTTCTGATTAGTTTTATATACATCGAGTCAGGAGTATCAGGGATGGTAGGACAGCGATACGGATACAGGGGTTATGCGAGTGAGAGGGACAGTGAGCTTTTGGAGGTAGAATTCTTTCTCAACTACATTGCAGTGGTTTCAAGGAAAGCTGATGAGGAGCACTGCATAATCAGACTAATTCTTTCCAGCCTTGCAACTCCTGAAGAAATTAGCAATCTCACGAAGAGGGATTTAAGAGGTGGAAAATTTTATTCTGTCAGGCTTTTTAGCAAGGGGAAATCCAGAATCTCACCCATAGACGAGAAAACCTTCAGACTTCTAAGGACGATTTCTGAAAAGCTTTCCTCCAGAGATTCGATCTTCAAGTACTCGAAGGAAGAGATAGATGAGATAGTGAGGAAAAACTCTCCTCCCGGCATTGAATACGATGCTGAAAAGCTCAGGAGCGATGCGGCAAGAATAATCTCCGATAACATGTTTTTCGGAGAGCAGCAAGAATTTCAGGAATTCCTGGATTCTTCGAAGGGTAAAGACCTGAAAAAGATGTATCTCCTATTTGAAGATTCAAACCCGCTCTATTCTGGCGCCTGGGATGTGGATGATGATTTCATGCTGGCAGAATTTCTCCGATCCTATCAGATTTTTATAGGAGATTCAGAAATGGAAGAACTTGAAGAAATAGCAGATAAAATCGGTGAGCCGGTTGAGAGGTTAAAAAGGGTTTTGGAGGAGTACTGATCATTGATAATTGTTTAAAAACTGTAATCGAGTTTCAGCGGGAATCAAATGAGCAAACACTAAACAGAAATCCCCGCCTTTCGAAGAGCTTCTTTGAGTTTCTCGAGGTCCCTTTTAACCTCTCCCATTTCATCGCTAAGCTTTTTGAAGTTGATCTCGATGTACTCCTTCAAATCTGATCGGAGGAGGTCTATCTTTCCTCCTATCTCCGTTTTTGCTGAATCTATCTTATTTCCCAATTCCGTTCTGGTCTTCTGAGATTCCTCTTTGATTATCGTCCCAAGTTCATCTCTCGTCTTCTGAGATTCCTCTTTGATTATCGTCCCAAGTTCATCTCTCGTCTTCTGAGATTCCTCTTTGATTATCGTCCCA
>QMZD01000147.1 GCA_003662985.1 Archaeoglobales archaeon
GGGAGAAAATCTAGAAAAAGAAATAGAGAGAGTAGCCTTCGAAATCAAAAATTCTCCCTATACGACCGTTCTCACTGGGGCTGGAATTTCAGCAGAGAGTGGAATTCCAACTTTTCGGGGCAAAAATGGATTGTGGAACAAATACCGCCCAGAGGAACTTGCAACTCCTCATGCATTCGAGAGAGACCCTAGGCTTGTATGGGAGTGGTATGCATGGAGAATGAGGCTCGTTTTCAGCAAAGAACCGAATCCCGGACATAAAGCACTGGCAGAGATGGAGAAGATTGGCTTGGTTAAGTCCATAATAACGCAGAATGTTGATGACTTGCACGAAAGAGGCGGAAGCAGAAACGTGATACACCTTCATGGAGAGCTAAAAGAGGTTATTTGCTCAAATAGAGGCTGTGATTACAAAATTGAGACGGAAACGATTCTTAATGAAATTGAGAAGAAACTCCCTACCTGCCCAAAATGTGGATCGTTGCTCAGACCGGGAGTGGTATGGTTCGGGGAGAGCTTACCAACGGGAGAACTCTCAAAGGCTTTCCAAGAGGCTGAAAAGAGCGAGATCATTCTGGTTATAGGAACTTCAGCAGTTGTTCAGCCGGCTGCCTCGATTCCATTGATTACCAAACGGAAGGGTGGGAAAATAATCGAAATAAATCCAGACACCACTTCTCTCACCGGGGTTGCCGATGTATCAGTTAGAGGTGGAGCCGGAGAAGTTCTAACAGCAGTTCTTGAAGTTTTGAAAAAAGATTAGAAAAATTTGGTAATGGATTTTAGATAATCTTCTAAAACTTCTGCTCCCTGATGTAAGGCTTCCCCAGAGCAGAAGGAGCTCCAAATTTCTCCCTCTCCCTTATCACGCTGAATAGCAGCACAAGGATTGTGAATATGTAGGGGATCATTCTCATGAAATGGTATGAGACACCCAAACCGACCGCCTGAAGCTTGAAGGAGAGAACATCAAGACCTCCGAAGAGGTAAGCTCCGAAGATGGCTCTCTGTGGCATCCATCCGCTGAAAATGACTAAAGCCAGGCAAATCCAGCCTCTCCCGGCTGTAAGACCGTCTGTCCATACCTTCGCATAGGCGAGACTTAAATGCGCCCCACCAATTCCTGCGAGAAATCCACCTATGAGGACTGCCAAGAACCTTACTCTGTCCACGGGGATTCCCATCGTGTCTGCAGCCTCGGGATTCTCTCCAACTGCAAAGAGTTCCATTCCGTATCTTGTTTTGTTCATTAAAAACCACAGAAGGGGAACTAAAAGAATACCCACATAAACGACGGGATCGTGGTTGAAAATCGCATTGCCGTATGGAAGGCTGGAGAGAAAAAGAATGTTTACAGGTTGAATGTAGGTGGCAACCTGTCCTACGAGATCTCTACCGAGAAAGCCTGTGAGGCCGAGACCGAGAAGGACTAGCATCAATCCCGTCACAGCCTGATCCACCTTTAGCGTGACCGTAAAGAAAGCATGTATTAAGGCGAGCAGTAAACCGGCAATACCTCCAGCCAAGACACCAAGCCATGGATTCCCCGTTACCAAGCTAACATAAAACCCGGTCATAGCACCGCTTACCATTACCCCCTCTAGCCCAAGATTCAGAACCCCACTCCTCTCAGCTACTATCTCGCCAAGGGTGGCGAATAGTAATGGTGTTCCAGCCCTCATCGATGCAGCTATTAGAGATGCAAGGAATTCAGCCTCGATCATCCTTTCTCACCTTCATACTTCTCACCTTTATCTCCAAATGATATGCTATATCTTGTGAAGAAATCACCACCTATGATGAAAAGCACGACTAAAGCTTGAAAAACGTCAACTATCGCAACGGGGATACCAAAGGTTGTTTGCATGGCAGATCCTCCAACGTACAGCAATCCAAATAGGAAAGCGGCAACCATCACAAACAACGGATTTCCTCTTGCAAGTAAAGCAACGGGGATTCCCGTGTAACCATAGCCTGGAGAGACCGCCGCTCTAAGCCTTAAATGCAACCCGCTAACCTCCATCATTCCTGCAAATCCCGCTATTGCACCGCCTATAAGCATGGTTGAAATGATTATCTTCTTTCTGCTTATTCCAGCAAACTCGGCGGCCTTAGGATTTGAGCCAACGATTTTAACAGCGAAGCCATAGGATGTTTTTGTTATGAGAATGTAGATTGCAATAGCTATTAAAAATGAAATTATTACTCCAACATGAAACCTCGTTCCAAAGAATCTTGGAAGAATCGCATAATCATTAAAAAGATCTGAATACGGGAAGTTATAAACCTCCTTCCCCCTCATGGGCCCGTAAACAAGATATTCAACCCAGTATATTGCAACGTAGTTCAACAGAAGCGTTGAGATGATTTCGTTCAGATCAAACTTCGCTTTAAGAAAACCGGGAATTGAGGCCCATGCCATACCGGCCAGCAAACCGAAAAGAACCATCAAAGGGAGCACTATAACCGGAGGGGAGAAATAAAGAGCTACGAAACTAGCTGCAAATGCCCCCATGTAAAGCTGGCCTTCAGCCCCTATGTTCCAGAGACCAGCCCTGAGTGGGATGGAAACAGCGAGTCCGGTAAGGATTATGGGGGCAGTTTTGACAAAAAGCTCTGTAAATCCGAATTTAGTGCCAAACGCCCTGCTGAGCATAACGCCATAGGCTTCCAATGGATTAACACCTATTGCCAAAAGCAAAACGCCGACAAAAAGAAGAGAGGCCAAAATGGAGGCAACTGGAATGATTATGTAAACAATCTTTGGTGTTTCGAGCCTCTTTTCGATCCTTATCTGCATTTTCTACCCCCGTTGAATTCAGTTTTCTAGAGCACCACCGGACATCAGAATACCAATCTTCTCGAGATCAGCTTCTTCCCTCTCAAAAACCCCTCTTATTTCCCCTTCATATATGACCACTATCCTGTCGCTGAGCTGCATTATCTCTTCCAAGTCTTCTGAGATGAGCAATACCGCTTTCCCCTCCTCTGCGAACGATATCAATCTTTTTCTCACGTATTCTATACCAGCCACATCCAGACCGCGGGTTGGTTGAGAGGCAACTAACAATAAAGGATTTCTCGAAAGTTCTCTGGCAATTATCAGCCTCTGAATGTTTCCCCCTGATAGTGTTCTTGCCGCAACCTTAGGGGATGGGGTTCTTATCCCAAATTCGTCGATCAGCTTTTCGGCATGTTTCTCAATAACTTCAAAATCCATAAACCCATTTTTTGTAAATTTAACGTAATCGCGAAGGATAAGATTCTCTTCAACCGTCAGCGAGGGAGCCATTCCGGTTTCTATTCTGTCCTCGGGTATACATGAAATCCCCAAAGCCACCCTTCTGGCAACTCCGTAATCGGTTATGTCTTCGCCATTGAAAATCAACCTTCCCTTTTCAATCTTCCTAGTTCCAACTATCACCTCTTCAAGTTCCTTCTGCCCGTTTCCAGAAACTCCTGCCAGTCCGAGGATTTCCCCTTGCTTTACTATGAGGTTGATTCCCTTCAGGGCAGGTAACCCACGATCATTCCTTGCGTGAACGGCTTCAATTCTAAGAACCGCTTTACCCTCTTTAGACTCTTTTCTCTTCTTTTCAATAATCATTTCAACCTCTCTTCCCACCATCAGTCTTGCAAGATCTCTCTCGTTCGTATCCTTTGTGATGAGTGTTCCAACGTTTTTACCTCTCCTCAAGACTGTAATCCTGTCCGTCACCTCTAGAGCCTCTCTTAGCTTGTGGGTAATGAAAATCACAGTTAAACCTTCCTCGGACATTCTTCTTAAAGCTTTGAAAAGTCTCTCTGTTTCAATAGGAGTAAGAACAGAAGTTGGTTCATCGAGGATCAGCAGTTTCACATCTCTAAAAAGGGCTTTTAGAATCTCGACCCTCTGCTGTTCACCAACACTCATGTTGATAATCTGTTCATCGAAATCAACTTCTATGCCATAGGTTTTCGATAATTTCTCAATCCTCTTTCTGGCCCACTCGTAGTCCATCAGCGGGTCTTTAGGGGTTCGGTATCCTAGGAGTATGTTATTCAGGGCTGTCATTTTGCTTACGAGCATGAAATGCTGATGGACCATCCCAATTCCAGCTCTGATAGCATCTCCGGGAGAATGGAACTCGACTTTTTCTCTATCAAATATTATCTCTCCTCCATCAGGTCTGTAAAGTCCATATAGAATGCTCATGAGGGTTGTTTTCCCCGCTCCATTTTCCCCAAGCAGACCATGAATCTCTCCAACGTTCACTTCGAGATCAACCCCATCGTTGGCAATCACTCCAGGGAAAATTTTAGTTATTCCTCTCATTTCGAGGATTTTTTTGCTCTCCGTTTTGTTGTTTCCAGTCTTGTTTCCTGAATCTAGGTTAGATGTCAATTCAACCCCCAAATTTTACTTGAGTTAAGAGCTTTAAGGTTTTGATTGTTTAAGGTTTAATATCCCTTGCAAATTGAACTAGCTCAGGAGGAACGGAAAGATTAAATCTTCTTTTTAGTTCTTTTGCAATGTCTTCATCACTCTTTGCTCCGTGATTATCGATTTTTTGCGTAAATCCAGCTATTGTCTCAATTACTCCCCAAGGATAAACGACCCACACCCATTTTTTAAGAATCTCGCCCGAATAATCTGGAGAAAATTTTGAGGTTTTCTTGTACTGAAGCACAGCTGTTCTGATTTCAGATGCTCCAGTTTTCTTGAGATGGGAAATTACAACATTCAAAGTTTTACCTGTATCGGCGACATCATCCACCACCAAGATCTTCTTTCCTCCGATTTCAACATTTATCGGCTGGGTTATTATCGCCTCATCTCTCGTCTGAGCTACATCCCAGTACTCTGCCTTAACGCTGTACAGCTCCCTTATACCCAGAAAATCACTTATAATCCTCCCAGGAATCCATCCTCCCCTTCCAATTGCTACAATTGCATCTGGTTTAAATCCTGATTTTTTGATAGAGTTAGAGAGCTTCAAACAGAGATCGTAAATTTTACTCCACGAAAGCTGCTGACATTCAACTTCCATGTCCCTGAATAGTTATTGAGTTTTAAACATTTTCCAATTTAGTTGCGATCGGGATATTAGGGTGGGTGTTAGGGATTGTCATAGCACGTTTTAATCATCTTTATGATTTTTATAATCGAACGCCACAATATGTAATTGTCAAAATTAGAACTCAAAACTAGAAATAAAAACTTCAAATAATGAAATTTAAAAGATGCAATCTAAAACGCGATTTACAACTTCCCTTTCCAGTACTCAATAGTTTCCGCAAGTCCCTCCTCTAA
>QMZD01000148.1 GCA_003662985.1 Archaeoglobales archaeon
CCTATTGATGATGTTTTACTATTCCATAAAAATGACAAAAGTGTATTTTATTTAGCCGTAAAATCCTCAATTTCTTTTTTATTTGATTTCCCCTTCCTGAGAATCTATTACTCTTGTCGTGTATGGTTGGAAGAAGCAATTACTAAGTGTGTATTAAATCAATCAGAAACTTGCAACAGAATAAAGCAGTATGTAAGGCTGACTATCCTTTGTCAGGAGCTAAGTCTAAAAAATATCTGAAGAGTCCTAAAATTGTTTACTGATAAAATATATTTTATTAATGGTTTTATACTTTACATAACTCCATCAAACTATCACTGTTAAATACAAGTAAAATGAAGATTTCAGACAGATTTTCGATTCATAAATCGTTTATTTCTTTTTCAACATTCTATTAATGATTCTTGATGTGGGGAATAGTTCTCATTGGGCTTCTAGTATTCGTACTCTATCATTATAAACCTAGAACATCCGATAAGGACGGTCAATTCAAGAATGCTCTTTTGTGGTCTGAATGGGGAAAACGGTTTGCTACTGGTCAAGCCATCGTAATAATCTGGTTGATGTATGGCTCAGAAGTTTTATGGGCTCTTAAGGAGAGTAATGTCGATACAGATCTTGACGTTCTTCTCATCCTTTTTACAGTCCCAGCATCTACAGGTGCCCACATGCTTAGTGCAAGCTCCATAACGTTTTTCACATTCTCAATTCTCCTTCCTCTAATCTTCACTTGGCTGATTCACAGGGAACTCGTCAGACCTCTAAGCGAGGATAGAATTCCAAGCAGGAGGAACTCTCGCTTCGTGTTTGTAGCTGGGCTGCTCTTCTTGATGCTACTCATAACCCCAATAATTGCGGTTATACCTCGCCATGGAGTTTCAGTAATCTGGATTTTTCTCCGAACACTCTCCTTGATGATGCCTATCTTCTATGTCTTGTTTATGGCCAGCATCTTTTCAATAGGCGTGACACTGCATGAAATAAGAAAACTACGAACACAGCACAGCTTTATAATAAATCAAAATCTGGCATAAAGCCCTTAAGGTAAAAGTTGCAAAAATATAAGAGAGGCACTAAAGATATGTGAATTACCAAAAGACCAATTTACCATAATCCAAAATCCAATCCAGAGACTAAGTTATAGACATTCACTCGACTAATCCACGATTAAAATTAAAAGTAACAGACAATAAATGTAGTAAAGGCAAGGTAGATTAGCGAGTTGGCTGGTAAGCGTGGTTGACAGAAAACCAACCAGCGGCAATATGATCAAAACTGGAAGAAAGACACTTATAAACCGAAAAACTAAAGTAATTATTTAGATAATGTAGAGTTCAGTTCATTTAGTACTGAAATAAACCATTTATTAATGCTTTTTCCTTTTGTTCTCCAGATCTTTGATGGTATGGTGAATCTGGCGTTGTAATCCACCTTGATATCTTGAGCTGATGAACTAACCATATGAAAGGCTTCAATAACTTGCTTAAGATCTTCACCTATGCTCACGATGTACATTCTTTGCAGTATTTCCTCAGATAATCTCTCGATCTGTTCATCAGTTAATGTGGTAGAGTGAAGGGTAGTGAAATCTGTAGATGAACCTTCAGTCTCAACCACACATAATAAGTATCTATTGGTATGATAGACCGCGTTCTCTGCTTGCGTCAATGTCATTGTTACTGTGTTTCCCCTAGTCGCCTTCACCTCAACTTCAAACCGTGCCAAAATCAAGCCTGTTTGAACTCTTCTAATCTCGATTCCGAGGATGCCGTAATCTAACTCCTCAACGTGTTTGCTAAGATAAGCGTCGAAGTCGTGACCTTTCCATGCTGGAATTACCTTGAAGCCATATTCCCCAAATCTTAACTTTTCAAAAACCCTTCGAACAGCTCTTTCGATTAGTAGCCCAAAAATTCGATTTCGCCTATTGAACTGGTTTCTTTCCCTCTCTTCATAGACGAAACGACTCAGTAAATGTACCGGTTCAACCCCCCGGAGTTGACTTAGTTCGTAGAGCTGATTAAGATTATCAATTAAGGTCTGTTCTGCGTCACTCTTTCCGCCAGTTATCAACCAACTCGTTATTTCAAGTAGGCTGAACCCAAAATTCTGTTGTAAAAACATTCGAGCTTTTTCATCACATAATATTGAGGGTTGAAGCTCCTTTAGATAATCGATAAGATTATCCTTTGATGGTCTATTTGCGTTAAAATAACGGTGACCCTTACCATCTTCAGAAACAGTAATGACCCATTCATTACGCTTTAACTGATCTAACCATAAACAAGGGTATATCTGGAAATCTCTGCTTTTACCCTCTATTGGAGCATAACCTAAATACCTGACTCCCATCAAATCGGCTTTAATAGTCTTTGACTTTCGCCATGAGTTGTCGCGAGGTACAAGATAACCTAGCACAAAGTTCAAAATAGCCTTCGTTAGTTCGCGTTTCATCTTTTTCTTAGCATATTCCAATACTTTGTCGAAAGATACCACCTTAGAAACGGTTGCCCTTGATATGTATTTTGCTGATGTATACGGTGGCGGGTGAATTATTTTGATTGGTGTACAACTCATTTCCCTTATCTGATCCTCTGAAAGCTCTGTTTCTTCACGAAAGAAAAGATTTGGTTGAATTATCTTGGCAGCAACCATACGGTCTCTAATCAGAGTTAAATCAGTAACATCCTCGGAATATCCCTTTGAAAGCTTCACATCACTAGGCCATATCCCTGTGTGTTCTCTGGCCTCCTCTTCCAAGAACAAATCGGGTGGTACAAGGTACCTCTTTCCTAAATCCTCCAATACATTGTTTTCGCGGAGAAAGGGAAGATCATGCAATGGATATTCTTTTCCTAGGAGTTCAACATCCTTATTTTGAAGCAACCACTTCTCAAATTCCATAACACCTCGTTTATATCTTTCAGTATCAATCTCTCTCGATTTAAGTGCTTGTTTCCATTTTCTGTGTATTGTGTTGTAAAGAAGATTTAAAGCTCCTTTCTCATTCATTACCTCCATTCCCAAGGATTGAAAATGTTGTTTAAGCACATCTTCATTTGAGAACTCCTTATGTAATAATCTTTCAGATAGAGGTTCAAATAGATCCTTAGATATCTTCTTTAAAGAGTCTGGAACACCATTGTCTATGAACAACTCGTTTGGCATCTTAAAATTGCCATTCTGGTTACAATAAATCGCCTTCTTCAAAAACTCCGGGGTTTGCCTTCTTTTAGATCTATAATATTCACCTAACTTATAGAGATATTTAAGGAATTCTAAGGCTTTATTATTAACTTTTAGAGGAGTCTCCATTTTTAAATTGGCAAGATTTTCAAAGTTCTTTACTCTGTCCACTAAATTTTCAAACGTCTGCTCATTTCCAACATTTACCCCGAGAGATTTCCAACACTCTCTGATGTCATACCATTCCTTAATCAAAACTTGTGTTGGAACTTTTAAACCAAGATGACGGGTTAACCACCAAATTGCTTTAATAAACTTCTCATCATCGAATAAATCGGAACCAACATGCGGGTTTGGGAAATAAACAAACTTGGGCTCTATGAATTCTATCTCGTTTGTTTTAGGGTCACCCACCACTTCAACAATGTTCAGTTGTGATATTCCCTCAACTATAGTAGAGAACGTTTGGTTCCAGTACTCCTGGTATGGTCTTTCTCTTGAAGGTGCACCAATCTTAAAAAGCGACTCTTTCTTTCTTATATTACTGTCTAGAGCCCATCTACATAATTCTTTCATTAAGCTAGTTAGAGTCTGAAGAATCTGCTTTAGCTCTTCGATTTGGTCTTCTCGATAATTCAAATCAGATCTTTTGTCAGACACTCTGAAAGGGGCATCTAATACAACGGGAAAGGGTAAATCCTTGGTTTCCGCAAGCGGAAACATACGGAATAATCGTGGAACATCACCAAGTTCTAAGAAGGTTTGGTTATTACTATGATAAGGAACGGCTACCTTTATCTTGGAGTCAATCGATGAGACGACTACCAAGTCGCTTTTTATGTCTTGACTGCCTATTCTTAACAACTCAATCTTTATCGGCTGGGATTGGAGAGTTCTTCTCTCAATAATCTGATAGACTCTCGTCTGACCATCTTGAACAATTTTTACCTTCATCTTTGGTTCAGTAAAAGCAATAACAAAATATACCGTATCCCTTAAGCATTTTAATCCTTTGAGTGCTACATTATGCCCTTCATCGTCAAGAAAGTATTCAAATTGTGTAAGATCATGTTTTAAAGATGGACCGGGATAGTCCAACTTATTGCCACAGTTCTCAATATTCTCCGCAATATATGCAATGGTTAATTCATCATTCACTTGGAAGTCCCTATCAAGTAACATTTCAAACGTTTTTTCAATCTTAACGGTATCATCTCTTAACCATCCTTTTACCTTCACCTTTCTAGAGAGTACATGAGTTGTGATGAAGCCCTCAGCAAACTGACCTACCATATTAGGATCTTCAAGACGTTTACTCGACTTACCGTGTATTAAAGCATAAATATCATCAAGAGAAAATGGTCCAGCATTATGCTCAAAAAGTAGTCGATTTTCATTCAAAACAAAATCAACTTCAAATTCTTTCTTATTTTGGTTCCTTGCCACATCACGAGCATTCTGTATAAGTTCCCAGATCCATTTGACCTCTACAAGATTCCTTTTATCAAGTCCAAGCCAGTTATTCATCTTCTTAAGAATCTCTCTGGCTGCTTCTCTAGCGGATGCTTCTGTTCTCTTTTGACGAAGCAGTTCGCTGGGTTTAAGATCTGTAGTCAACCCCTTCACATAAATATCGTTAACGGCATAACCTTTTGAACTTTTCGGGTAGGAACTTCTTTATCCAACCTTTGCAATATCTGATTCTACTTGAGAGTCTCTTAAATGTGGTTTGGACGAGTTTGAGGAGTTTATCAGAAGATACAACCTACAGTACGCTTTGAATGAGGCTTTTTATTAACTAAGTAAGGCACAGGAACAGAAAGGAGCGAAACCCTCAGATTACCTTACGGACTACATTAAGACATTGGATGAATAAGAAAAGGACATTCTCTTAGACTTCTTTGAAGAGATACAGAAGACAAAACGATCTGAACAGTAAAAGTAGCTGGCATGTCCTGTAGATCCTCGGAACCTTGCAATCTTTTAGCCTTTTCCTTATGTTTCTCTCTTTCGAACTTCTTCCAGTATTGCGGTTAGGTGGCCTAATTCCTTTTCGGTCCTGTATACCATACTTATTAAAAGCC
>QMZD01000149.1 GCA_003662985.1 Archaeoglobales archaeon
CCAAGCAATGTGCTATGTATAGCTACTATTGCTTTCAATCCGGTGTTCCTGTCTTGGAAGAAAACTATTTGCTCAAAATCATCCTTTTGCATGAGATCAAACGTAAAACTTTGCAACAGCTGCATCTATCTCACCCTCCACAAGTCTTGCAAGTTTTTCCCACTTCTTGATTACGTATCTCCTTATTTCGCCGATCTCCTCCTCTGTGAGATGGGAAAATCTCCCTTGAGAGAGTAGATATTCCTCAAGATCTTTCATCTTCCTCCTTCCTTCTGCTATCGACTTGCTCACACCTGTGAACCTGAGTTTACCTTCAATGCTCTCAAAAAGGATCCACATCCCGGATTCGACTGCAAGCTTCCCCATCTGGATCGTTTTGTCCATTGGAAACCTCCAACCTGGGGGACAAGGAGCAAGGATCTCGAGATATCTGAACCCCCTGATTTTCCTTGCTCTCTTGACTTTTTCATATAAATCCCGAAGATATCCAACCGAAGCAGTTGCAACGTAAGGAATGCCGTGGGCAAGCATAAGTTCGGAGACGTCCTTTTTATGCTCTCTCTTTCCTTTCCATGTTGTAGTCGTCCATGCACCGTATGGGGTTGCTCCGCTTCTCTGAATTCCCGTATTCGAGTACATCTCATTGTTGTAGCAGATGAAAAGGATGTCGTCTCCTCTCTCAGCAGCTCCAGACAAAGCCTGCAAACCTATGTCGTAGGTTCCACCATCGCCAGCCCAGACGACAACTTCCGTATCCTTTCCTTGCCATTCCAGGGAGGCTTTGATTCCAGAGGCTGTTGCTGCAGCAGATGCAAAGGCCGTGTTGAAAACGGGAACGTTAATAGCTGAATTCGGGAACGGTCCCATATATACGGAGGTACAGCATGCAGGAATCACGAGCACAGCATTACCTTCCAAAGCCTTCAATACCGTCCTCAAAGCAACTGTTGAAGGACAGCCATGACAGGATGTGTTTCCGGGAAGAACGTACTCTTCCCTTTCCATCTCGGAAATTTTCATGATACCACCTCTTTGATCCATACCTTCCTTTCAAAGATCGCCCTCTCGAACGTTCTCTTCGTCACGTCTATTCCACCAATACCTACAATTTTAGGAATGATCCTTTTAACCGGAGAAAAGGCAAGAGCCGATTTAAGTTCGTTGTAAAGCGGCCCTCCTGAACCGGGGCTAATGGCTCTGTCAAAGACGTAAACCTTCTTATCCTCGAGTAGATTTCTCAACTCCTTCTCAGGAAAAGGCCTGAAGGATTTGAGCCTGACAAGTCCTGCCTTAACCTTCTTTTCCCTCAGGCTGTCCACCGCAACCTTGGCCTCCGATCCGATCGCACCCATCGTAACTATAACCTTCTCAGCATCCTCCATTTTGTATTCTTCCAGAATTAAGGGTGTTCTCCTCCCATAAAGCTCGAAAAACTCCTCTTCAATCTTTTTCATCAACTTCAGAGCTCTATCATGAGATTTCTGGATGTTATGTCTGAGTTCTGCAAAATCTTCAGGAGGTAGAATGTTTCCATGGGTAAACGGATTTTCAGCATCAAGCTTCCAAACTGGTTCGTATTCTGAAAGAAAATCGTCAAATTCAGTTAATTCGACTGGCATGGATGTATGGGATAAAACAAAACCATCGTAGCAAACCATAGCAGGTAACAAAACCTTCCTGTCTTCTGCAAGCTTGTAGGCCATTGCAATCGTGTCATAGATCTCCTGATTGTTGCTGCAGTAAAACTGAATCCATCCCGTATCGCGCTGACTGAGGGCATCGCCGAGATCTGCCCAGATGTTCCATCCTGGCCCTATGGCTCTGTTTGCGACGGCCATTACAATAGGTGTTCTTGCATTCGTTGCCCAGTGAAGCATTTCATGCATGTAGGCCAATCCATGACTTGAGGTGGCTGTAAAAGCTCTGGAACCTGCTGCACTCGCTCCTATACATGCAGCCATTGCAGAATGCTCAGATTCAACCCGGATGAACTTGGCATGCATCCTCCCCTCTTCAACCAGTTTAGATATAGTTTCAACAACAGGGGTTACGGGAGTTATTGGATAGGCTGCGACAACTCTAGCTTTCGAATTCATCGCCGCATATGCTGCGGTTTCATTTCCGGTTAGGATTTTAACTTCATACATCCGCAAACACCTCCCTCTCGAAAGTTATGGCCTTCTTTGGACAGACAGTTGTGCAAACCAAGCAGCCCTTGCAGTAATCGTAATCTATCTCAACATGCTCATTCAGTCTTATCGCCGACTCCGGGCAATGAAGCCAGCAGTTTAAGCAATTGTTGCATTTTTCATAGTCGATTTTAGGTCTAAAATCTCTCCAAAGCTTAGTTTTTCCTGCAACTCCTTCTGACGGTGTTGAAATGGGAAATTCAACCTTAATCTTCTTCTTTCTCGGATATTTCCGCTTCCCTGAACCACGAACGAGCTTTACTGTAGCAAGATCATAGGCCTCTCTGATCGCTTTAACGTTCTTCTCTCCCTCCTCTCCGAACTTTTTCCCCACAATACCTTCTAGAACCTCAATTTCTAACGGAATCTGAGCTCGAAGAAGAGCTCCCAACATTGGAGTGTTCACAACAGGTAAACCAGCGACGAGCAGATCGTTCTTTATCGCGATTCCAGTTGCATCAACCGCTATGATGTTAAGGTATCGCTGGCTAAAAACGAATTCATCTGGAGTCTTGGTTGTATTGGCAACTATTGTTCCGCCTTCCTTTACTCCTGCAAAAACATCAACAACCTTCATAATTAAGGGATCCAGCACAACAACGATGTTAGGGTGATAAACCTGGCTCATCTCATAAATCGGTTCATCTGAGATCCTCGTAAATGATATAACAGGGGCTCCCCTTCTTTCTGCACCAAAGAAAGGCATTGATTGGCTATAGTATCCCATCGAGTTTGCTACCTCTGCAAGAAGCTTACTGGCAGTAACGGCTCCCTGACCACCTCTTCCGTGAAATCTTACACTTATCAACATATTAATGATTATTTGTTAAAATACCTATATAACATAAGGAGCGAACATGTTAGATTTTTTAGATTAATAATTTAGGTTAATTCAATATACCTCTCTCGGAAATCAAATATCGGAAAGGTAGGATTCCCTTTCCTTGATTTCCTCCACAAATCTCTTGAGAATTTTCTGTTCGGCAGTTCTGATGTGGTGTAGGCATGTCGACTTAGCGATTCCAAACCTTTCAGATAGTTCATTGAGATTCATTCTCCTCGGCCAGTCAAAGTAACCGTTTTTGTAAGCTTCGAGCAAAACCTTCTTTTGCTTGATAGAGAGATTTGAGGATATCTCCTCAATAAAATCATGGGGTTTTTCATCCAGCGATTTTAGCCTAGAAACACTGAGAACTTCAAATTCTATATCCTTCATCTCACCAAGTTTTTCAAAGGTCTCCTTGAGCTTCTCATCGTAAATAAGCAAAGTCCAATACTCATGTCCCTTAGTGATTATTATATTCGTTGGCATGAATTCCAGAGAAAAGACATTCTCATAGAAAGTTGATTCGGTTGGAAACCTGCCGTGGATGTAGGCTTCAAGATCACTCTTCCCTATAACGAGCACGTCCTTTGCTAGATGTTCGAACTTTTTGATGTCAGAAATGTATTTCTTCAAAGATTTGTAATTCTCCGCTACAAGTTTGAAATTAGCTCTTATCTCCTCTCCTATTTTAAACGCTCCCTCTACAAAGAGATAAACCTCGGGGTTGATTTTTGTGGTCTCTATAGACCAACAACCCGGATGCCAGAGTTTTAAAACTACCTTTTTTAAACCCTCCATCCTAAAATATTTTCGTTCTAATCCAATATAACTTTAATTGAATTCAATTGATTTCAGTTTGATTTCAGTTTCAAAAAATTGGGAAATGATTACTCTTCGCAAACATCAACGGTGATGGCCCCGGTTGGACAGACTTCAACGCATGAACAGCATTCCGTACATCCGTCGGGGTTTACAGGCTCAGATTTGCCTTCATCATCAAATTCGTAAACATCGCCCGGGCATACGGTGATGCACTCTCCACAGCCATCACACTTATCCTTATCCACTACAATATACACCATGATTTCACCCAATAGTATATTAGCTAGATACTAGAAAAACTTTTCGTTTATAGTCTTTGAAATGATTTTTAATAAAAATTTTAAATAAGATTAGACAGATAGGCCTTGTGAAATACCTTTCAGAAATAAAACCCCAACGGGAGTGAGGGTATTGAAGTTATAGAGGGGCCAGATTTAGATTTTCAGCTTGTAGAGGAGATTTCAAAGATCATGTTAGAAGAAAGTTCTGAGACGCTTATTGCATGGTACCATCCGGAAAAAAGATATCCACTACCCAAATGTAGATTGCTGTGGAAGCTAGCATGGTACGTCCAGGAGAAGGCAGGAGAGCTCCTCGTGGATGTTGAGGACTACAGTTCTTTTTGCTTAAGAGAATCTTTAGGAGTCTTGCTTAGGAGAATCCTGTAACCTAGCCAGTGAAGGTTGTCATAACAAAAATTAGGACTCCACAGTTCTAACAATTCTAAGTCCAAACTTTTCCAGCCCTTTATAATGTTCCATGTTTCTGGTGAACGACCCAACCCCTGACGATGGCGGTTGCAGTTCTCAGCAAATCTGTCATCCAGTATACCCATTCTCGCCTCAAATCGATCCAGATCTTCGCCCAAACTTATAATTTTATTATCGCGAAAGATAACTGTAAAAAACAACCAACAAACTCAAAGCCAGCCAGAACATAAAGATATTCAACACTAAGCTCACTAACCCTTTTGCAAAACCCGAAACCAGTGAACTTCAAAAATATCTTTAAGATATTTGGTATTAAACGAATCCCTCTCCCAATATTGTTTTCATCTTCAAAGGGGAAAATTTAATTATTCTTCAATCAAAATCCTGCCCTCGTCGATCTCTTTCTGAACCTCTCTGGGACTCTTGCCTTCAACCGTTACTCCCATCGAGAGACAGGTTCCAAGTACCTCCTTCACAGCGTTCTTTAGATCATAACTTAAAACCTCACTGGCCTTCATCTTTGCTATGCTCTTCACCTGCTCAATTGTGAGATCTCCTACAGTCTCAAAGCCCGTTTTGCTGGAACCCTTCGAGATCCCGAGCTCTTTTTTGATCAAAGCGGTCGCTGGCGGAATTCCAACTTCGATGTCAAAACTCTTATCATCGTGCAC
>QMZD01000150.1 GCA_003662985.1 Archaeoglobales archaeon
AAATAAGACTACATAACTGTACACCAATACCAAGCCCGGGTAGCTCAGTCTGGGAGAGCGTTCGGCTGAAGACCGAATAGTCGCCGGTTCAAATCCGGCTCCGGGCATAAAGGAGAAAGTATAGAGCCGTTTTAAGTTTCTTCTCTTTTTTGAAAATTGTATTTGGAAAATAAAAGCTTTTCGGCGGTTTTTTGTTTCAAAATTTTTTGATGGTCTCATGTTTATGTATGGTAGGGTATCACCGGAGATACCCAATTCTTTCTTTTCATGAAAATATTTATTTTTCAGAATTCATTTTTTCGAGTAACTTTGCAACGTGGGGCGAGATCATGAAGCCGAGTAACGTCGGGCCCGCAAAAGAAGCGAAACTGGACTCTTCAAAATACTTAGTTCCCATCCACTTTTCAGCAAATGTGATAGGGATCTCATCTACAACTTCGATGAGGTTTGCCATCTGTTTGGCCATTCTATCTGCATTTAGCTTGATCTTGGGGTTGATCTTTTTGAAGATTTTAGCGAATTCTTTCAGCATTGCTGCCTGTTTCTTCCCATCTAGAGACCCTACATTACTCTCAACTAGTGATAAGCCTCTTCTGACAGAGACTAACGAGGATAGCTTATCGAGGATAAAAGAAAGAGCATCCTCTCTCTTGTATTTCTCCTTCTTCAAATATTCGTCCAGTACCTGCTTTCTGATGTGGTTAACAAGGATATTTCGTATCGCTTTTTCCTCTTCCAGATCTAACTCCTCATTTATCGCCTCAAGCTCTTTTTTAATAGATTCCAGAACCTCGTTTACTGTAATAACTCCTAACTCTCCCGGATTGAGAGCATATAGGACTTTTCTCCGGTCTTTCTGACTCCGTTCTGCTAGGATTAGTTTTTGCACCCCTAACGTCTCTAGATGTCTTGCTATTGTTGGCTCAGCTAGTTTGGTCTCTTTCAATAGATCTCCAAAACTTGCTCTCCCGAGAGTAACGAGAGCTTTTGCGATCTCAGAGGATGGGTCAACACTCCTCCTTGGCATAAGATACTTACTTTCCTCTTTGTTTAAGTAAGTTACTGAACTGAGAGAAAGGTTTTTATTCATTCATTTACTTACTTAACGATAAGAAAGTAAAAATGGTGAGAGATGTGAAAGTGGTCAAGAACTTCTCTTTCGACCCTGAGAGCGTTGAATTGCTTGAAATTCTGTCAGATAAGTTCGGAAAGTCTCAAAGCGAGATTCTGAGAGACTTGGTAAGAGAAAAAGCGAAAGAACTTGGAATTTTGGAAGCTACAAGCGGGTTGTGAGAGCATGAAGGAGATGGAACGGGAACAGCTCAAACGCCTAGCACTTTTCGGCAGCCTAACGGGTAGAGCAGTGGCGTTTGTTGAGCTAGAGCAGTGTTATCCGGGTTTTCTCGAAAAATTAAGGGAATTAGTTATGGAGGCTTGCAATGTCAAGCGTGGCTGAGAGTTTAAATTTTACGATAGAAGTAATGGACGAGGATACCCTAGAGGTCATTTTCACCGCTGGTTCAGACATAATTGGGGTCTTGAGCATTAAGAAGACGCCAGTTGGGTGGCTCCACCATTTTTCGTGGCGTGAAGGATCTGACTTTCAGATTTTTACTAAGCTTCTCGGCGATTACAGCGTGAATGCGAGGAGTGCTGGCTTCAAATTTTTTTATCACGTGATCTCAAAGGCTGTAGGCTTCAAGCTTGATTCAGGGGAATTCCGAAGGAAAATCTGGGAACCGCTGCTTAAATGTCTCAATTCTGATGAAAAATACCATAGATTTAAAAAAGACGCCGTCACGGCAGAGATCAGGTACCTCCGGGAGATCACGAGAAAACTCGTGATCTACACGAGAGATGGGAAGGAAGAGAGCTTTCCCGTAGACTTGATCGTCGAGTTCAATGGAGGGGAAAGAAAACTCCGATTGACATCCACAAGCGTTAGAGATCCGAATAAAGTTATTGAAGGTTTTTTAAAGGAATTTGGCGAGTTTCCCGATGAATTGATAGAGATATCGAGGAAGGAGTGGAACCGATTAATCATCAATCGAATGAAGCAAGAAGGCAAACTTGAGTTTAGAAAAATTGAAGAGTCGGATGAAAGTCTGATGGCAGAAACCGTTTTGAACTTTTTACGCAACGCTAGAGTTACGACTGATCGATCAGAGGTTTTAATCGACGAAAATTCAGTATTCTACGATGGTGAGAGTCTCATTGTTCCCTCAAAAACCATACGGTCAATGTTACTACTTGCAGGGTATAACCGCTTTTCTTGGAACCAGTTACGTGATATATTGAGTAACTTTATAAAAAAGAACACGGATGCTGTGAGGTTTGACGGCAAGACCGTTCTAAAATGCTGGTTCTTTGACCCAGAAAAGGTTGGAGTAAGCGTGAAAGAGCAATTAGAAGGTGGTAACGATGGGTCTGATGCTTGATCAAAAAAATCCTGTTACTATTATAAGGGAAAAATTCCGATATAACGCGTTTATATGGGAGTTGTTTCAGCAGTTACGTAGTTACCCAGTTACAAACAGTGTTACAATATCGATTCTGGAATCTTATTTAAGAAAAACAAGCAATATACAAAGTCCTCTAAATGTAACCGCTTTTTTGGTATATCCAGTTACACCGGTTACATTTCCTCTATTATTAAAAAGGAGGATTTTCTATGCAGCTTGCTAAACAGATAGCCATACCGACCATCGAATGCACGATTAGAATCTGGGGAGGTCCGGGCAGTGGTAAAACGAGCTATGCCACCCAGATTGTCCAATCATACGGTGTCAGTCCATCAGAGTTAGCGGCCCTCACTTTGCGGAAAAAGATGGCAGACGACCTGGCGAGGAAGCTCACCCAGCAGGGCATCGCCGACTCATCAGATGAACTTCCCTACTGCTCAACCATGCATGGAGTCATCCGAAGATGGTTCGATTTTCCAAGCGACGCGAGTATCTACGGCAATAGAGAAGCAGGAACCCCAAACCTTCAAAAGGCTTTCTTTGAGGAGAGGCGAATACCATTTAACGAGAGTGGTGAGGATATCTTTGGGACCATTCCAGACAAGCTTGGCAACCTGTTTCTAGCTTTGAGGACTTGGTTGATTCACACGATGCATAAACCCCAAGAATGGGGAAAAGCCCCCTTAGCGGCAGAGTTCATCCGGCATGGTGGTGGCCATAGACTCTTCATGAGATTACTTAAAGAATACGAGGATTTTAAGCTAGACAACGATTTATGGGACTTTGACGATCTGATTTTAGCAGCTTTAAGATCAGATCAAGCACCGCCGGTTAAGCTTGTGCTCGTCGATGAGTGCCAAGACAACAGCCTTGCCATGCACACCATAACGGCGGAATGGGCGCAGAAAATCCCAATAGTGATTTTAGCTGGGGATCCCAACCAATCCATCTATGGCTTTCTTGGGTCGGATCCAAAGCTGTTCTGGAATCACACAAAAGCGAGAAAGGAGATTAACCTCGAAAAATGCTTCCGCATTCCTGAGAACACTTGGGAAGTTGCTAAATCGATTCTCGAAGCATCAAGGCATCCAGTTCCAGATTTCAAGTTCGATAAAAAGGAAGGCATTGTAAAGCGAATTGCAGCTCACAAACTCCTTGATATTTTAAGACAGCACCCGTGGCCAGCTTTCCACTTAGTCAGAGCTAACTTTCAAAGAGAGAGAATTGCTGAGCTGTTGATTAAAGTTGGCCGGCCTTTCAAGGGTTATGCTTCAAGGTGGACTGATGCAGACTTCCACCTCTACAATGCCATTTTTGAGATAAGAAAGTATGCAGAGAATGGATTCGACTCAGAAAAGCTAATCCCACTACCATATCTTAAAAGACTGGCTGAAGTGTTCCCAAAACAGTTTTTCAACTGCAAAAAGAATGAAATAACTAGCGAATGGGAGTGGAAGGAAATTCACAAAGTTCTGAAACCCCTTCTGATCTCCAGGCTTCTCAGCCCTGACCCTCTTGCCCACACACTCAAAAGCGGGATTTCCGAAACTCAGAAGCTGAAGGTTGTCAACGCTTTGAGATACAACGACAGAAAGCTAACCGAGGCAGATCTCCACCGCATAATGACGATCCATGAAGCCAAAGGCTTGGAATGCGATACTGTCTTCCTTTACTCAGAATGGACTAGAAAAATAAAGCACGAAGCCAACTTCAGAGAGGAAGCTCGTGTCTGGTTTGTTGGAGCTACAAGGCATCGCCACATGCTCATAATCGTTGATGGTTTGTTCTCGGACTTTCTTGCTTGTGAAACATGTCCTTTTCTGCGGAGGTGGGAGGGTGATTAGAATCCCAGACCAGCTCAAAGAATTCGAGATAATCCTTCTGAGAAAGGATGAGCCTAAAAGGCCGGCCCACAAATGGCAAGATCATACAGGTGGTTTCAGATACAAAGCAAAAGACTGGAGAGTCCTACATCATTTGGCTTATGGCGGTGGTTATGCAGTTTACTGCTCCAATCAGCTTGCGGTAATTGATGCGGATGAACCTGAGCTGTTGGATGCAATAAAACAGCTTCCAGAGACCTTCACCGTGAGAACAGGAAGTGGTGGGCTTCATTTCTATTATAGGTCCAACTTAGATCGGAAAATCATCATATATAAAGGAGACAAGCACCTCGGCGAGATTCAAGCTGGTGGTAGGGCCTATGTTGTTGGTCCTGGATCCAGACATCCTAACGGGAACCGGTACGAGGTTATAAATGATATTGAACTCGCTTACCTGAGTGAGGAAGAAATCAAAGACTGGATTAAAAGGAACGGATTCACGGAGAAGAGGAAACAGAACCTCACCAAGAGGGAGGTAGTTAGGCAGTTCTCAAACACCCTCGATATACCCGTTACCGATTTCCTATATCCTGATAACGCAAGACGGAGCGGAGATGAGATTTACGGATCTCACCCAATCCACGGATCTACAACGGGCCAGAATTTCTGGGTAAACGAGGTTAAGAATACTTGGTATTGCTTCCGATGTGAATCAGGAGGAGGACCGATTGAGGCTTTTGCAGTTGCTGAAGGTATCATAGACTGCTCAGAAGCGGGACCGAATTGCTTCTCAAAGGAACAGTTCAAAGAGATTCTTGAGATATTAAAAAAGAGGGGTTATAGCATTCCTCAATCTGATCCGGTTTTGAAAAAAGCTAGACGGGAA
>QMZD01000151.1 GCA_003662985.1 Archaeoglobales archaeon
ATCGAGAACTATGGTAGGAAAATACACAAGATTGCTTGGCGAGAGGCTGAAAGAAAAACTTGAAGGGAAAGACTACGAAGTCTTCTACGACCACGGAGACCAGAAGCACAGGATAGTAGCCTATTTCAATGACTACTCAAGGAAGAACCTCCTTTCCTTTGTCGATATTGCTATAACCAAGGGCGAGGAAGTTAAAGTACTATGCGAGATTGAAGAAACCTCCTCGAATCCAAAGAAAATTCTGGGAGATCTTGTATCAATCATGCTCGCCGAAAAAATCAGGTATGCCGGGCTTGAATATAGTATAAGCTCACCCCACGTTATTCTTGGCTTATATGCCAAAGAAAAAGGTGTCAAGCGTTATCAGACAGAAAACATTCTGAATAGATTTTATGAAAATTTTGCCCTGAACAGAGAAAAGATAAAGGTTATTTTTGCTGAGGATCTTGAATGGCTGATTCGTTCGGCTGAGGAAGCCATTTTAGCCGTCATAGAGATCTAAGGTTTCTCCACCATCATCATTTCTTTCCACAAAACTTTTACTTTTCATATACACAACTTTATTGATTGATAATAGTTGATAGAAAAATTTAAGTATGAATAAAACAATCAACTATAGGTGATTGCATGCTGGAAGTGATCCTGTTTGCCGTGGCGATAATCCTGATTCTCTTTCTGATACTCAGGCAGAGGGCTGTGGAGAACAAGCTGCTTAATTTTCATGCAAGGATAGACGATTTCTCTCAAAGTATCCCATCAATGGTTGAAGGATCAATTTCAAAAACTTTCCAGAGTTCTGCACCGGTTTTCGAGAGTTTGTTTTCTTCGGCAATAACAAAGAACGCAGATCTCATAAAAGGAGCCTTTGCCACTTCGCTGAAGGAACTTGGAATTCAGGAGGATCTGGGGAAGCTAAAAGAAGCCTCAAAGGATCTGAAAGGGATCTCTTCCGACTTGAAATCGATGTTCCAGATGAAGATGGAAAGGGCAAGGTTTGGGGAATTGCAGCTTGAAACCCTGCTGGAGGACATATTTCCGAGGAACAGATTGCTCTTCCAGCGGAACATCGGGGTCGGAACTCCAGATGCATGCATCCTCATCGAGGACGGCAGATATCTCTGCATCGACTCAAAATTCCCACTGGAGAACTTCAGGAAATATAATGAAGCAGAGGATTCCGGAGAGAAAGAAAAATACTGGAAGGAGTTTTTGAAGGATGTAAGAAGGCATGCTGAATCGATCAAAGATAAGTACGTCGGGAAAGAGAATACAGCAGAGTTTGCGTTCATGTTCGTGCCCTCAGATGCTTTGTTCTACCAGATCGTATCGGAAGCTTCAGATGTAGCAGTTGAGGCTTCGAAAGCAGGAGTAATTCTTGCTTCGCCCTCGGTTCTTCCAGCCTACCTGAATCTGGTTTCAGCGAGGATAAGGGCTGAGGAGATCTCCGAGAAAGCTGAGGAAATTCAGCGGAAGATGAACACCTTTGGAAACTATCTGGAAGATCTGGGAGGTAAACTCGATACTCTATTCAGGCACATCAACAATGCAAGTAGCAATGTTCCAAAAGTTCAGCAGTCCTTCGGCAGCTTGAAAGCATACTACTCAAGCGTTTGCAGGCTGGAGTTTGAGGAGGCTATGGAGGCAGCAGAATGAAAATAACTGTCTACGACGGAGCAACCACCATAGGAGGAAACAAGATATACATTGAAGAGAAAGGTAAAGGAGTTTTCCTCGACTTTGGAATGAACTTCGCAAGGTACGGCAGATACTTCGCCGAGTTTCTTAATGAGAGAAGCGTTAGAGGAATACATGACCTAGTTCATCTCAATCTTATCCCCAAGCTCAACATCTATCGGAAAGATTTGATCCCCTCGGACCTTGATGTATCAGGCTTTCCAAAGCTGAATGTGGATGCTGTTTTGCTGAGCCACGCTCATCTCGATCATTGCGGGAATATATCCCTGCTCGATGCGAGAATTCCTGTTGTAGCCACTGCAATGTCCATCGCGATTCTAAAGGCTATGAGGGATACAGGCTCCTATGGTGTAGGATCTGAGATAGCATATTTTACGGTAAGGGAACCTTCTGATGATCCACGAGTCCTCAAATCTACGAAGAATAACGTTCCATACAGGGGAAGAGATTTCGTTTGTACCGACAACTTAAGCGATGTCCTTACCGAGTTTCTCTGCTACAGACCCGGGCAGGAAGGTAAGTATTCAAAAAAGCTTGAACCCGGGAATTTATGCTCGCTTGGAGAGGTAGATCTGCCTTTTGAGGTTGAAAGCTTTGAGGTTGATCACTCCATCTATGGTGCAAGTGCCTACATCATTGACAATGTAGCTTATACTGGAGATATTAGGCTGCATGGTAAGTACAGTGAGAATTCAAAAAATTTCATTAAAAAAGCAAAAAACGTCTCCATTCTGATCACAGAGGGGACGAGAGCAGGATATGGAGATGAAGAGGAAGAAGCCATCGTTTCCGAAGAAGAGGTCTTTAACAAATGCTTTGAAGCAGTGGAAGAGTCAAAAGGCTTGGTGATTGCAGACTTCAGCCCGAGAAACTTCGAAAGGCTTGAAACCTTCATAGAGATAGCAAAAAGAACTGGAAGAGAGCTTGTTATCACGGCAAAAGATGCATACATGCTGCATGCCATGGAATGCGTGGATGGAGTTTGCAGAGTGGAGGAGGTTAGGATATACGGGGACCTCAAAGAGAAGAAAAGAAAGTGGGAGGAGCTGATACTGGAAGAGAGATGGAAAGAAAAGTATCTGGACACCTTTGAGATAAGGGACAACCAGGAGAACTACATTCTCTGCTTCTCCTACTATGACATGAAACACTTGCTCGACATAAAGCCCGAGAGAGGGAGCTATATCTATTCCTCAACTGAGGCTTTCAGCGAGGAGCAGGAGTTCGACTTCCTAAGGCTTTACAACTGGCTTGAGGATTTCAATTTCAGAATCTATGGCTTTGAAATGGTTATCGATAGGGGAAAAGCAAAACCAAAATTCATTAAGGGCTATCATGCTTCTGGCCACGTTTCTTCTTCTGATTTAAGGTGGATGATCGAGAAAATAGATCCGGATGTCATAATTCCTGTGCATACACATAGTCAAGAATGGTTTAAGAAGGAGTTTGAAAAAACAAGAATCTTGGGGAATGGTGAGACCTTTGAAATTAACTGAAGTATTATTTAAGAAGAACATGTTGAATTGTGAAGTGTGAAACCCTAAGATATGGGAACGGTATTAAAATGAATTCAATATTTAGGAGCATGAAAATAGTTGGTAAGTTAAATGGGGGAATTAAGGATGGGACTATCTGGAATCGTAGGTGTTTTAGCTTGGTCTAATAACAGATGGTCAGGATTTGATTGGGAGGGCTTTGAAAAAAGAGGCAGATACGGCTTTGAATATGTTAAACAGACGGGAACAGCTCATGAGTGGTGGAACTTTTACGATGATTTCGACGAAGAGTTTTATATTGGGCATATTGAAACAGGTGGTAAGAAGATAACAAAATTACAATCCGGCATAATTTTATTTATTTCGAGAAACATAAACGATGGGAAGTACTACTTCGTTGGATTCTATGGAAAAGGGAGTTACAAAGAAAAAGGATTTGAGACGAATAAAAAACTCGATGAGCTACTTCCAGACGAAGTAAAGAATTATTGGAATGAAAGACTTCTGAGAGGGGATCTACCTGATTGGATTCAAAAGTATATCAAGGAAGTCTTAAACAGAAAAGTGAGTTATAAAGGTATAATAAATGGGGAGAAAAAATTATCAGCTGTTTTTGATCCAGAGTGTTACGTCGAAATAATCCCGACGGATTTGGGAGCAAGACAGTTTGGTCAATGGTCGTTTATGTATATCGGCGACAAAAACAAAGAAAATATCCGCAAAATCTTGTTAAAATCTAGGCAAAAGCATGAAGAACTATTGGAGAGGGAAAATTTACCAGAATCCAGAAAACAGGAAATAAACACGATAATTAAAAAAATAGCCCTGACACTAAAATCTTTTGACACCAATTTACTAAAAGAAGCACTAATAAAGTTAAAAGAAGAATATGGAGAATACTGGAAAAAGAATTCTGATAAAGTTCTAAAGGCATATCGTGAGTTCGCAGAGAGGGTTATAGAAGGAGAAGATCCCAAAGTGTTAGACTCCGAACTTCAAACTAAATACAGAGAAATGCTAAAACAGTATAAAGACATTGACAAACTATTCTGGTTTATATTCGGTGTAAAGGGAGTTCAGTACTTAGATAACGAGGATATCGAAAAATTCAGGAGATTCCTTAAAGAAATGAAAAGTGCAGTAGGTGAAGATGAAGCTTGGGACGTATTTGAAAGATACAAAAATGACATTAAGGGAATGAAAACGATTGCATTATCAACTTGGGCGTCAATACTTCACACAGACAAATTTATACCTCTTTGGTGGAAAAGAGATGACGGGGTAATAAATGAGCGCAATATTTCACTGCTGAATGAAGTAACACTTAAGCATGGTATCTCATTATTGGACGAAATAAGAAGTAAGAAAACACTGCCTCTTGATACATTTTACGAAATTTATCCAAAGCTTACAATGGAATTAAAATCGATTTCTAATGAGATTGGAATCGATAACCTGCTAGAAGTAGCATTTTACTTAAGCAAAGGCGAATACAGGAGACCACAAGTTTTTCTGATACAGGTAACAGGAAGCCCTGCAAAGCATAATATAGTAGAGTTTGAAGATCGAACTTATTCTGATGAGGTAATAAAATACAACTACTATCGGCATGAAGGCAGTATTGAGGGAAAAGATTCTGATTTCAAAAAAGTGAATATTGGAGATTATATACTCGTTTATTGTGCCACTGATGTTAAAGAATGCCCCGGAAAGCTGAAATACGTTTATGAAGTGATAGGTAAAGAGAATTTACCCGAAAATGAATTGGATTATGCTATAAAATCTGGAAAAATAGCCCCAAAAGATGAAGTAGAGTTAAGAAAGATTCCGCGAATTCTTCGCTTGCGGCTTCTCCATACACTAAAAGGACTTGATCTTAAACGGATTCAGAAATTGGTAGATGAAGGTGTTTTATCCCCAAGTATGAAAAATTGTGGTACTATTGGCTTCAACATCAAAAAGGTTGAAT
>QMZD01000152.1 GCA_003662985.1 Archaeoglobales archaeon
CTTTCAAAGAAGCCAAAATTCTCGGAGACGGGAATTTGCAAGGAGTGCCACTACAATCTGTACCTTGGCATGAAAAACCATTCTACAGTTAACTGTGAAGCTTGCCATGGGCCAGGTGTTGAACACACAATAAAGAGATCCAAAGACACGATTGAGATAAACAGAACTAGGGACGCTTGCCTCAAATGCCATTTAGATATCGGGGGGAGAAACGTCATAGAGGTTGTGAATGAAACACACAATCCCGGCATACTCTGTGTCGTCTGTCATAACCCACATAAGTAGCTAAAATCCTGAATATTCACAATAATCACAGGTATTCCTAAAAAATCTCCGATAAATGAGGTGAAATAGACTTTGAAAAGGGAGAAATTCCGAAATGTTAATATAAGGAAGATGTGTTTGACTGAATGGAGGTCGTCCCATGGATAACCGAATAATCATCCTTTTGACCTTATTTACAACCTTGATTTTTATTGGGTGTATCCAAGAGGAGAAAGCTGAGGTTAAGGGAAATTTAGGAAACATAACTGAATTTGAAGAAATAAAAGATTGCCAGTGCCACACCCAAGCTTATAACTATAGATCTCACATCAATGGGATTAATTACTGTTTGAATTGCCACAAGATAGAAGATCACCCGAAAGGAAATTGGAGTGAGGGCTACTCCTCTGAAGATCTGAGAAACTGCTCTAGCTGTCATGAGACAAGTCTTTTGAGGATCCATATGCCCAACCACACATGTGTTGAGTGCCATGGTGATGCGAAAACGATTCATGAAAAATTCGAAAGCCAATTTCTGGAGGGAGGCAAATGAAGAGGATAATTCCGCTGATCCTTTTTGTTCTGTTGATTTTTGTGATCTCGAGCACAATAAATGCTGAAAACGAAGTTAATACCCTTGATTTCAATCTTTCCTGTGAAGACTGCCATGCTAATGCGGAAAAGTATTCGAAACACCTTGAGGGTTACAGTTACTGCGAGGAATGTCATGGAAGCGAAGTCCACCCGATCCATTCTATCGATTGCAAAACATGTCATCAAAACGAGCCTTTAACTCCTTTCTGCCATGGAGCCGATCCTGATGTTATCGTTCCAACTTCTAACGATCCGGTTTGCCAGACATGTCATCAAAGCAATCTTGTTGAGGTTCATGAATCCAACTGCCAGCTATGCCACCAGAACGTTAATGAGATCCATAAAAAAGCAGATGTGGTCGGAGGTGTTGAGTGATGTTTGAGATCATATATTTCATTATGCTTTTGATATCTCTGGGGGTTTTTTCATACGGCATCTGGCAGAAATGGAAGTTCATTAACATCGGCATGCATGGAGAGCAAAGAACCAGAAATCCCTGGAGAAGACTTTGGTTTGTGGTGAGAGATGGCCTGATTCTGGTAAGGCTGTATTTAAGAGAATCAAAAATGGGGATTTCTCACTTCCTGTTTCTCTGGGGCGTAGTTGTTATCCTCCTCAATATTCTGATTTTCACGATCTCATTCGTTTTTCGGGATCTCTTCAGGATAGCCTACCCATTTCTAAAATTATCCATGACAGCCGCAGGAGTAATGATAATAATCGGGCTGACTATCGCTGTTATCAATCGATATCTTATCAAACCGAGCAGATTTGCTCGAAAGTATGAGTTTGCATGGGATGATAATCCCGTTCTCATCATTTTCATCCTTGCGGCAATCTTTGGAATAATCCTCAAGGAATTCGTGAGGTTTAGCGATTTCAACACGACGTCTCTTCCCTATCTTCTTTGGTTCCTCCATACTATCTTCATCCTTGTTTTTATAGCCCTGATTCCATACACGAAGCTTCTGCACATTTTCGTGGCACCCATAAACATATTCACAAAAAGCGAGAGAGAGCCAGGAGTTATGAGAGAACCGCTCAGTGAAGAATACGTGGGAGCTATAACCCCTGCTGACCTCACGAGAAGGGATCTTCTGGCAAGTCTGGCGTGTATGAGATGTGGAAGGTGCCAGGATTTCTGTCCTGCAACAAACTCCGGCACAACACTCAATCCAATGTTCCTCATGCAAAATATCAGAAGACTGGAAAAGAGCTTGGTTAAGGGTTCCGAGAATTCAGAAACGAAACCCGAAGACATCCTGCTGCTCGATACGGTGATGGACATGGAAGGTGTGTGGGCATGCACAACCTGCAGAGTGTGCATGGAGATGTGTCCCGTTTATGTTGAGCAGATGGAGATCCTTGGAGAGATGAGAAGGGGGATAATAGAGAGTGCAGAGGCCCCGCCTGATATAAGGGACTTTCTGACAAACATTCAAAAGCAGAAGAACCCATGGGGTGAGGCGAAGTTCAAGAGGGATCAGTGGAAAAAAGGAGTTGAGTTCGATGTTCCTCTGACTAAAGAAGCTGAGTTTGAGTGGCTCTGGTTTGTTGGCTGTGCTCACTCTTTTGATAACAGGAACAAACCCATAACTCAAAAAATCGCCAAACTTCTTGCGGATATCGGAGTTAATTATGCCATTCTCGGAAGAGAGGAGGGCTGTTGTGGAAACGACGTTAGGAGAGTTGGAGAAGAGGGATTATTCCAGATGCTGAGGGAGGAGAATATCCAAGCCTTTGAGAAATATGGTGTGGAGAAAATTATTGCGACTTCACCTCACTGCTACAATACATTCAAAAACGAATACGAAGGTTTTGACGTGAAATTCATTCTGGAAATCATTCTGGATGCGATTAAATCTGGGAAACTCAAACTTAAAAATCCGATTAACAAGAGGGTTACGTTCCACGATCCATGTTATCTCGGCAGATACAACGGTATGTACGATCTACCAAGAGAGATCCTTAAATCCATTCCAGGAATTGAGCTAGTTGAAATGCCAAGAAATAGAGAAAAAAGTTTTTGCTGCGGTGCTGGAGGGGGAAATCTCGTTAGAGAGTATCCGGGAGAAGATAGACCAAACAATATCCGAGCAAGAGAGGCCGCCTCAACAAATGCAGAGATTCTTGCGGTTGCCTGCCCCTTCTGCATGATAATGCTTGAAGATGGCGTTAAAACCGAAAAGCTTGATGAAAAAATCCAGGTTCTAGATGTGATAGAGTTGGTTTGGGAATCGGCTTATGGAAATCAATTAGATGGTAATCAGTTGGATGGAGATCAACCATCCAGTGATCAACCAGCTTGAATAATAGAGAGAACCCTATAATCTATAATTTTAGAAAAATGTTTGGAATCCTACCTCCTTCTTTTAGTCAATCTAAAACCTCTTTTCCTTAAAACCAAGTGTAAGTATCCCTTGAAGCAAAATATCAAAGAGGCACTCAGGAGGCTGATTCTTTTTCATACGTTGTCTCACCTAATATTTGACATTTAAGGGATTTGAAGTTGTGAGAAAATTGGGAGGATGACCCCTGAAATTCTATGAATAAATTCAATAAAGAATTAAAATTATTTAATAAAATTCAATAATCCACAGCGCTGAAGGAGAATTCCAAGGAACATCTATTTTATTCAAAAAAGAAAAAAGATTAAAGCTCTCTGATTTTTTATTGACTATCGACCTATTGGAGCTACTGTGCCTCCTCGAGAGCTTGCTGTTTACTCTGCTCTAACTCCAATGCTCTTCTCTTGACATTTATAAAGTACAATGCAAAGGGTCTGTAAGCCAGATGTGACCATTTGGTGAATGGCACCTCTAAGCCGAGCAGTGGAACTGTAAAGGCTAGGTGTATAGCAAAGGCGTAATATGTAGGCAAGGGCAAATCGAGTTGCATGAAGACACGTACGAGAAAGCCTGTAAATACTGTTTACCAGAGTAAAATTAGGAACATCCAATCAGTGGAGTGGGAATACTGGTGCACGGGCTCCTCTTTTTTTAATCTTCCAATAATTGCTACGGTTGTAGCGTACAACATTGCTATCGTTGCATAAGTCCAAAGAAGCTTTGCAGGATGCCAAGCTGGCGGTGGGTTGTTAGTTAGGGACCAGAATGTTAGGATGTCTACTTGGACAAGTATAAATGCTGCCGTATAACCGCTCATTAAAAGCCAGTGCTTTAACCAAAGAGACTTGTTTTCACAGAGTCTCAGCCTTGCCTGGGTGGTAAAGTGTTTGATCAGTGTCCATAACTCTTGGATGTAGATGGAAAGGGGTATTTTTATGTTGTTATCACTCATTATGTATCTGTACATCCGGTAGACATTCCCTAAAAGGATGACTGCCAAAACTGTTCCAAAAACATATCCTGCGGGATGTACGATTTCTGCGGGGGCAAATGTTTCGAGCTCAGTGTGTTCCGTAACAATCGGCCCATGATATACATAAATTATGAGCAGTGTTGCAAAAAACAAAATTCCAACTGAGAAAAACTTCCAAGCTGTTGAGGTGTAAAGCCTTTTCGACAACCCAGTCCAGTCGTAAACGGTCGTCAGATACCTCCTTACAGACATCATTAGCTCTCCCGGGTTCGCCTGTCTTGGGCAAGTCTGTTGGCACTCCCCGCAGTAATAGCAAAGCCAAGGCTCGATTGAGCTTTTTATCTTATCTTCTAGGCCCAATTGCAGGTATCTAATAAACTTTCTTGGAAATTGTTCATCATTTGTTGAAAGGGGACATATAGCCGTGCAATTACCGCAATTAAAACATTCATACGTGCTTTCTGCACCAAACTTTTTGAGCTTGGTAGTAAACTCTACATTAAGCCTCATTTGTTTCCACCCCACTCTTCTCTTCACCAACAAGTTTATAGGTGTAGTAACCATCTATCTCCTCAACTTCTTGGATCTCACCGTATTTTCTCAGGGAAAACAGATACCATACTACGTCGTCTGACTTTAATCCAGTCTCTTCAGCAATCTGAGGAATAGTTTTTGGTCCTGACTTTAAGGCCTCTTTTATAGCCTTTATTATCTTTCTCTGTTCTTTTTGCCTTTCTACGTTCTCTTTGGGTGGTTTTCTGGTTTCTCTGAGTAACTGGACTGTTAGTTTCTTCTTAGCTTTTTTCTCTTTTGTTTCCTTCTTTTCCTCCTCTGTCATTCTTCCACCTCTTCGAGCATCGCATCAATTTGGCTTCTCAACTGATCGTAAGTGTATCCCCTGAGATTTATCGCCTCTTCGCGACAAACTGCCGCACAAGCACCACAACCTCTACATGTTGCCTCAATTACGAATGCC
>QMZD01000153.1 GCA_003662985.1 Archaeoglobales archaeon
AGGTCGAACCTCTTAAAGTAGAACTAACAAAGTTCGTTGAATGTATAGACAAAGATCAAGAATTCCCCGTGAGAATTGATGAAGCTGTTAAAAATCTGGAAATATGTGAAATTATAAAAAGTCAGATTTCCTAATTAATCGTCTACAACAGATTCGATGTTAATTTTAAACAGAACTGAGCCTGCTCCTAAACTACCTCCCGGATCTGGGCATCTTACATAAACTTTTTCTGTTCCCAAAGGATTTATACCATGGGAAAGAGCATAGATTATATTTTGCATCGCAGAGAGGGCATGAATACATACGGGAATTTCTGATTTAACAAGAAAGTTTTCGAAATAGAAGCTGTCACCTTTCTTATACCCAGCTGCACAAGTCCCCTCAACTTTTTCGACCGTTATGCAAAGTCTCATATAATAGGTTACAAGTACTTCAGAAATTATTATTTTCGAGATCTCACCGGATTTTAATTAGATTTGCAATATATACGATATCATCCCTTGTTAAACTTTTCATCAAGAACACCGCGAGCAAATAAACGGTACCCCCCACAGATATTTCCAAAAGCCCCATCAACAAAGACACGGGCTTAGGAAAAACTGCTAAGGTCAACAGCAATACCATGGTGGCAATTGAAGGTTTTACACATACTCTAAAATCTGGTGTAATCCCGAAAAATCTAATAAGTAAAATAACAACCCCTGTGACTAAAAAAAACCTGGAGATCAGAGTCGCAAAAGCGGCTCCTGCAATTCCCATTGTTAGAATCAGAAAATAATTCAATAGAACGTTTAACACCATACTGGCTGTTATCAAATACGCTGAAATGTCAGCTCTTTCCCTAGCATTGAAAATTGTTAAGAGATAGTTAAAAGCCCCTGGAATTAAAACAAACGACAGAACCGTCATCGCAGGAACGGCTGCAAGATAATCCGATCCGAAAACCACTTTGATTATTTCTTCGGAGAGATAAAAAATCATGACACTGAACGGGAATGCTACTAATGAAGTATATCTCACCAACCTATCTAAGGCCAATTTTATCTCCTTATCGCTCAACTGAGTAAAAGTAGGAAATAGAACACTACTCAACGAGGAGACCAACCCGATCAGAGCGAATACGACCGTATAACCTGCTCTGTAAAACCCCACCTCAATTGCACCCAAGAAATATCCGATCATAACACTATCAACATACATGTAAAGTATGCCCGAGATACTGGCCAATGTCATGAAACCCATGAACTTCCTACTCGCTCTGTCAGGTTCACCTCTTTCCCCCTTAACCAATTTTTTATATTTCGATAGAGCTACAAAAAGGAGGAAAAGAAATGCGATGAAATATGATATGGAGTAACCAACAAGAATTCCCACTGCAAGAAAAACCAAAGCGAGAGGTAAACCAAAAATCCATCTACAAAGCTCGTAGATTGTTTGCTTGAGAAAGTAATACCTAAACTCCTGCAAACCAATAAAAAATGAATTAAAGAAATTGGCAAGTGAGGCAAAAAAGACTATTCCTCCGGTAATCATGAATGGAATTGCAAGTCTTTCGTCCCTAAAAAATGAGGCGAGTTCCTTTGAGGATAAAATCAATATTGCTGCTACAGTTAGCGCCAAAACGAACTTGATTTTAAAAAAATAATGTAGATGACCCCTTACCTTCTTTAAATCCCCTCTTCCAATATAAAAAGCTGTATACCTCACAACTGCACCATCAATACCAAGATTGGAAAAAGCAATTGCCAACATTGCAATTGATAGGGCCAAGCTGTATATTCCAAAATTTTCTGGTTTGAGTATTCTGGCTAAAATGATAGCTAAAAATAGACCCGAAATGTTACCTACCAGCAGAGCAGAAAAGTTATACAATGCATTTCTCGCAACTTTTCTTGCCACATCCACCTTTCACACCAGCTGAGATTTTAAAAAAGAGATTTAAAAATTATTCCATTACATCTGATGTTTAACGTTGCTTAACATTGCCGTTTGGAAGGGAGGAGCATCCGAACGGAAAAATTAAATTCTTTAAACGATATTTCATATTGTGGCATTTGAAGAAATCGAAATTTTGAAAAAGAGAGCAATAAGGTTTTTAGAGAATGGTATCGAGTTGTTGGAAAAAAATATTCTGGATTTGGCTGCGTTTAACTTTCAACAATTTTCGGAACTCTACCTGAAATACAGGCTGGCTGAGATTTCAGGAGAATATCCAAAAACCCACTCGATAAAGAGATTACTCAAAGAACTGGCAACTCTAAAGTCAAAAGAAAAAGATGTTACTGATTTTCTCGAAAAGAACATAGATAGAATCTCAAATCTAGAAAACGCGTACATAACTTCCAGATACATTCCAGTAGAATTTGAAAGGAAAGAAGTTGAAAACATGAAAGAAATGGTTGAAAAACTGAAAGACTTTGTCGATTCGATTTGATTAATTCGATCAATTCAGGTGTATGAATAGATTTAAAGCCTGGTGCAAGATTGTAAAGGAAGAAAGAAAGTACTTCGAGAATTATAGAGATTATGTTAAGAAAATAAAAGATATAGCTAAAGATGAGGTCGGAGACGTCACGGTAATAGTTTTTGGTTCGGTTGTTGAGGGAAAAGCAACCCCCAGGAGCGACATTGATGTTTTGGTAATCTCAGAAAATATGCCTTCTGGGGAGAAGAGGGCAATTCTGAGAGGCAAAATCCTGAAAGAAATAGGTCTGTTCTCCCCCTTTGAAATACACCTTGCAAACAGAAAAGAATTCGAGTGGTATAAAAGGTTTCTCAAGAAATATGAAAAGATTGAGTAAGATCGAGCAAGAATTAAAACCAATCCGATTTGATGAGAGTAAACAACTATCAACGTCCAAAAAATCCTGTTAATCAACCAAACAATCAAGCCCAACTTCAACCACCAGATTTTCGAAAGTTATTTATTTAAATTTCAGGAGTTTTTAAAAGCTAATAATGATTTTTCTGGGGGTGGAATATGGAGAGAAAAATCAGGGTTCTTGTTGCAAAGCCCGGGTTAGATGGGCATGATCGCGGAGCGAAGGTTGTAGCAAGGGCATTGAGGGATGCTGGTTTTGAAGTGATCTATACGGGCGTACGAAGGTCTCCATCAGAGATAGCCGAGACTGCGTTGCAGGAGGATGTTGATGTGATCGGTCTTAGCATTTTAAGTGGGGCTCACCTCGAACTCACACCTGCCATAGTTGAGGAACTCAAAAAGAGAGGTCTTGAGCCGAACAGAGACGTTATCCTGCTTATTGGCGGGATAATCCCAAAGGATGATGTTGAAAAATTGCAGAAACTCGGTTTCTCCGGAATATTTGGGCCAGGTACACCTCTCGAAGCTATCATCAATTTCATAAAGGAGAGGGCCTCAAATCTCGGAAAGGGTTCATGAAAAGAGAGAGCATGAAAAGTGGGAGGTGAAGAGATGATAAATAGGTTTGATCATATCGGTATAGCGGTCAAAAACCTTGATGAGGCTATTGATTTGTACAAAAAACTCGGATTTGAGCTGAAAGAGATAGAGGAAGTTGCAGAACAAAAAGTAAGAGTTGCGATGCTTCCGGTTGGGGAGAGCAAGATAGAGCTTCTAGAGGCTACGTCAGAGGATAGTGCGATTGCGAAGTTCATCGAGAAAAGGGGAGAAGGTATCCACCATCTCGCCGTTAACGTGGAGGACATAGAAAAGGCTCTTGAGAATGCAAAGTCAAATGGATTAAAGCTCATAGATGAAAAACCAAGGATCGGTGCCGGAGGAAAGAAGGTCGCCTTCGTTCATCCAAAGAGTACGAAAGGAGTCCTTCTGGAATTTGTAGAGGGATAGTATTTGAAAGCATCAATTCGAAATAAATCCTGAAAATTTCAGGAGAAATCAAATGGGGAGGGGAATTTATTGAAGAAGGAGTTGATTGATGAGGTTTACGAGAAAAAGGACCACATAAAAAAGATGGGTGGAGATGCAAGAATAGAAAAGCAACATAAAGCGGGCAAGCTCACAGCAAGAGAAAGAATCGAAATTCTGCTTGATAAAGGGAGTTTCATCGAAGTGAATCCCTTTGTTGAGAAAAGGAACACAGACTTCGGCCTTGACAAAATCGATTTACCCGCTGACGGAGTTGTAACAGGATACGGAACGATAGATGGTAGGCCAGTAGCTGTTTTCGCCCAAGATTTCACGGTGATGGGCGGTAGTCTAGGAGAGATGCATGGTTTCAAAATAGCATACATAATGGACTTTGCAATGAAAATGGGTATGCCTATTATCGGCCTGAACGATTCTGGTGGTGCAAGGATCCAAGAGGGAGTTGATGCTCTCAAGGGATATGGAGACATCTTCTACCGAAATACCCTCGCAAGTGGGGTTGTACCTCAGATAAGTGTTATTATGGGTCCCTGTGCTGGAGGGGCCGTTTACAGCCCTGCAATCGGTGATTTTATCGTAATGACAAAAAACCCAGGATGCTACATGTTCATAACCGGGCCAGGTGTGATAAAAACTGTCACAGGAGAGGAGGTCACACCTCAAGCTCTGGGAGGTTGGGAAGCCCATTCGATGAGGAGTGGTAACTGTCATCTTGTAGCTGACGATGATGAAAGCGCCTTGGTGCTTGTCAGGCGGCTTATCAGTTATCTACCTCTCAACAACCTTGATGATCCTCCCGTGGTTCAAACGGGAGATGATCCAGCTAGAACAACACCACAGATTTACGATTTATTGCCTGAGGATCCCCAGAAACCCTATGACGTGCGAGACATAATAAGGCAGGTTGTCGATAATGGAGAATTCCTCGAGATTCATCCCTTCTACGCCCAGAACGCTACCGTTGGCTTTGCGAGAATGGATGGGAGAAGCGTTGGAATAGTTGCGAACAATCCGAGATTCTATGCTGGCACGCTCGATGTGAATTCGAGTGACAAGATTGCAAGATTCGTGAGATTCTGCGATGCCTTCAACATACCGATACTAACTTTTGTGGATGTTCCAGGATATCTACCTGGTGTTGATCAGGAGTACGGTGGGATAATAAGGCACGGAGCAAAGATTCTCTTTGCGTACAGCGAAGCTACGGTCCCAATGGTAACAATAATTCTGAGAAAAGCATATGGCGGAGCTTACCTTGCAATGGGAAGCAAACATCTTGG
>QMZD01000154.1 GCA_003662985.1 Archaeoglobales archaeon
ATCCTTTTCCTTTAACCTGTCTGTCTCCAGTATTTTTCTTATCTTTTCCGGCATAGATTTGCTTTTCATTTTTTTCAGATCATACCAAACCTGTACTGATCTCGCTTTAGCAACCTCTTTTGAGGTTTCCTTGTTAACAACCGAGTACAGAAATTCCCAGCTTGAGTTTCCGATCTCTCCAACCCACATTTTAACCAAAACTACATCGCCAAGACTAATTGGGGCGAGAAAATCAACTTCTACCCTTGCTAAAACGAATTCAATATCCTCAAGCGATCCGAGGCGAGCTTTGAAGTACTTAAACCTTCCAGCCTCGAGATACGTAAAGAGTTTCGCATTGTTTACATGCCCAAAAGAATCAAGATCTCCGAACCATACCTCGATTTCATACTCGTAAATGTTATCTACCTCCTTTCAGTTTATTTTGAGCATCAATCCTAACCAATCCATTCAGCCTAACTTATTCAGCCCAATCTAACAAAATCCGTTCCTGAACCTTGCTTTTGTCTCACCAATTCCGCCGCCAACCTCTCGTCCTCAACCTTCGCAACCACCAAAACCCTATTAAGGCTATTCGTGTACCCACAAACGCACTTTCTGGTTTTATTGGAGTCTCTGGCATAGATATATCTCCCGCATTTCCTACATCTGAAAACGAGGTACATGTCCGATATTCAGAAAAATGTGTCTAAGGTTTTTTGTTCCGCTTTCCCTATTATGAAACTGTCGGTAAACCCGAATCTCTCTAAGATCCTCATAACGGAAGGGATTATCTGGTTATTTATGTAATATTCTCTATCCAGTCTATAAACGTTTCCATCTCCATCGACAATTGTTTCTCCGTCGAATGATTCAATGAGATCAGATGGAAAAGCTCTATCTCCGACATTTCCGGAGCCTTTTGTGACAACATACCCAACCTTTGATCCTACCGCATACTGCAAACCCTTTTTCTCAGCCTTCATAGCAGCCTTCACATGTGCCTGAACGCTTTCATATCTCGATGGCTTTCTCGTTAAGCTCTTGTAGATTATGTATTCATCTATTCCAAATTCGCCCCTTCTTATCTTATCGATTACATCTTTAACGAGGTTAACAGCCCTATCGATGTTTTTCTCCTTTAGTATTATCTCTATAACGCTCTTCTGCACTTTCTTGGCAAGCTCACACCAGTCTCCCCTTCTCACCTCCAAACCCTTCACAATTATCCTACCGCTATCAGTGTATCCGGCATATCGCTTCTTTTCAACAAAGAATATAGTTCGATAAAATTCGTCAATCTCAATCTGGATGGGAAGCTCCTTTGACAGCTTCCCGATGAGTTCATCAACCTCCTTCTTTAGCTTTGACAGATCCATACCATCTTTCTTTATAAAGATCGAATCTGTGTCTCCATACAGCACCTCGAACCCCATATCTTCTGCCATTTTGGCGGAAGTCTTTATAAAATGCCTCCCCCATGCTGTTGTAGCCTCAGCACACTCTCTGCAATACCACCTTGCCATTCCCCAGCCCGTATACCCGTAAAAGGAGTTCGTTAGAATTTTCAAGGTTTCCTGCTTGATGTTGAGGAGAAGGTATTGTGGAGATGAGTAATCGAGTTCCTTCATCTGTCTTTTGATTTCCCTCCTTCTCTCTATCAGCATTCTCAGAATCCGTTTGAAAAATCCATCCGGCTTCTTCAGGAATCTATGGCCTACTTCAGGCGCGACAAAACAATCGCAGTTCTCTCTGGATAATGTATCTGGACTTATGTTGAAAGAGATCATTATGGATGGGTACATCGAGGCAAAATCCAAGCAAACAACATTCTCGTGTAATCCCCTTTCAGGCTCTAAAACGAAAGCTCCCTCATAAGACTGGGAAAATTCTGTTGGATTTGGAGCGAGCTCTCGAAGCTTGTATGCCTCACTTAGCAGAAGCCAATCAACTTGCTTTCCTCTCCCCATTCTAGTGACATCATCGAGAGGAACTCTGATCATCTTTGAGAGCTCGTAGTGCATTGGTAACAGTTCTTCGGCGATAAAATAGGTATGCATAACATCCTGCCTCGAATAACGGATGACTGCTTCTCTGTTTCCTTTATTCCAGTGCTTTGAAATATCTTTCGCTTCGATATCTGCGATCTCAACCTTTCTTCCAAGGAATTCAGCTATATTCTCAAGGGTCTTTATCTTAACATCTATCGTCCTCATCGCAATGTCGTACAAATCCACATTCAGCCTGCCAGCAATCCTTGGCCTTCCTCCTCTTATTGTAAGTTCGGTGCCATCTCTTCCTATATCCAGCTTTATTCCGTGAAAAGTTGCCCTTTTCTTCAAATAGGGCCAATCAAAGTTGTCCTGGTTGTAGCCAACGATGATGTCAGGATCGATTTCCTTCAAAACCTCAATGAATTCCCTTATTACCGCTTTCTCGTCATCTCCATTTATTATGTTCTCGTATTCCCCAGACTTTACAGAGATGACAATGATCGGGTCTTTCTTTGGATCGGGCATTCCCATCTCTGCAAGCATCTCGCAATCGAAGGCAAGGATTGAAACCTCGGGAAATCCCTCTCTTTCCTCCCTTTTGACATCAAACACTTTATATGATCTCAGCGAACTCCCAAAATCGGCCTCTTCACACTTCATTTTAATACCATCGAAGGAGGCAAGATCCTTATCGATGAGATATCTGTAAACGAAAGGTATATCTGCTTCTCTCACCTCTGCAAATTGCGAGAAAGTTTCCCGAAGCTTAGGAACATGTTGTGGATGTTTGGCATAAACCTTAAAAACTTCCTTTTCTTTCCCAAAAATCTTCATTCCAACCTTTTCAACTCTCTTTGTCGAGATTAATTCCCCTTTTCTTTCAATTTTTATGTTCAGGTCGTTCTCAGAAATGTCCTCACCCAAAACGTAAAAGTACGGCTCGAACGAATCATCATAAGCGACAAAAATACCATCTTCATCCTTACACCAAAGCCTTACAACGACATTTCCATTTATGGTGAGGTAATCTATGTCTACTAGCCAGCCAACCTTTTCAATCATTTTCAATTCATATACCCGAGAATATTTCTTTCTTTGGTTTTTATTAACTAAGTAAAAACCGCTCTACCGACTCGACCTCAAAAAAATGCACAACGGTAATTTTAAATAACCCCTTACAGACAGGTTTTATGCATTTTGAGATCGAAGAAATAAAGAGAAAAAGGAAAAAACTTGGTGTAACTCAAAAAAAGCTTGCTGAGCTTGTCGGAGTGAGCCAACCACTCATCGCAAGAATAGAATCAGGCGATATAGACCCGAAACTCTCTCTTGTTAAAAAAATTTTTGAAGTTCTGGACAGTTTAGAGGGAAAGAAGGTTAACGCTAGGAGTGTGATGAACCCAAATGTCATGCATGCCACCCCAGAACAATCATTAAGAGAAGTAATTGAGATCATGCTCAAACATGGTATATCACAGATGCCGGTAGTTGAGTTGGGTCGGATTCTCGGAACGATTACTGAGAACTCAATAGTAAAGATTATACTCAATAAAGGTATTGAGAGCACGGAGAAGATGAAAGTGAAGGACTGTATGGATAATCCACTTCCAGCAGTCTCATCCGATGAGAGTATGGAATACGTTTGCAAGATGCTTGTAAATAATCCCGCCGTGCTCGTGGTGGAAAATGGGAAAATGGAAGGAATAATAACAAAACACGATATAATGAAGTCGATAAGGGGAAAAGGATATGAAGAACATCTTCTGGTACGGAATGGCAAGTGAGAAGAAGATAGAATACCTTGAGAAGTTCAGCGTTGGTATTATTGGATCGAGGATGCTTATGGAGCTTCTATGGAGAAGTGGTGTTGGCTGCATTAGATATATAGGAGATTTTCTGACACCAGTAGATGCTAGGATAGATTCAACTGTAAAGCCCCTAGAAGCCAATGACTACGATGTTGTACATCCAATGAGCACCGATTCATGCATAATTTCGTATCCCTATCCAGAAGACTACACCGAGTTTAAAAGACAACTCAAAGGAATAGATGTCATAATCGCCCATAAACATGTAAACAGAGCTGCAAGAGTGGCGGAGGAGCTTGGAGTACCATTTATCCCTGAGATAATCACCACCTTCCTTCCTGACGGAGTCTCATTCTTCGACGTGAGATACGATCGTCCTGAACATGATCCAATTTCATACGCTTTGACCTGCTCTCTTCAGGCGGGAGAGATAGTGAGAATTTTCACAGGTTACCAGCTTCCAGTTATAGCCCCTGAAGCCTATGTTGTCGATTTCGATGAGCCGGGATATCTGAAAAAGATAGAGTTAAAAAAGAAAGATTGATTTAGTGAAGTTGATGATGAAAAGTAGTCGTGAATCGTACTCGGGAGTGGGTGAAGGTAGAATAGATAAGGTGAGATAGGGTGGACAGATAGAGTGAAAAGAGGTATGGTTAAAATGAGGAGGGTGAGGGTTAGGACTCCATCAAGGATCCATATGACTCTCATAGATCTCAACGGAGAGCTTGGAAGGATCGATGGTGGGATTGGACTTGCAATGGAAAACCCCTTTGTAGAAATCGAGGCTTCACGAGCTGAGGATGTTGTAATCAATGGAATTACAACTGAAGCTTTTCAGCGGGCAGTAAAAAAACTTAGTGAGGCTTTCGGGAGGGGTATAGAAATAAAGATTCTAAACAACTACAAAACCCATGTTGGACTTGGGAACGGAACTCAGACAGCCCTCTCGGTGGCTGAAGCTTATCGTAGGCTTTATGGTCTCGATCTTACCCTAACAGACCTTGCAAGTCTGGTTGGGAGAGGTGGAACCTCGGGAATAGGAGTTGCGGCCTTTAAATTTGGCGGTTTCATCCTTGATGGGGGTCATTCAAAGAAGGTAAAAAAGGACTTCTTACCTTCTTCTGCTAGCAAAGCTCCCCCGCCTCCAGTCCTCGCAAGGTATGACTTTCCGGATTGGGACGTTGTTTTGGCCGTGCCTGAATTAAGCGGTTACTTCGGTGAAAAGGAGGTAAATCTCTTTCAAAAGTACTGTCCCATCTCCCTCGGTGAGGTAAAGACGTTAACACATATAATTCTGATGAAAATTCTGCCAGCTGTGATTGAAAAAGATCTTGACGAATTCTCAGATGGTATATCGAGGATTCAG
>QMZD01000155.1 GCA_003662985.1 Archaeoglobales archaeon
ATTCCCTCAACTGGAAATCTACCAATCTCTCGTTTAAATATAACTTGTGTAATGATATCAACTCTCCTAACACCATCTTTTCTCGCAACCTCTACCCAATCTCTAACAACTTTTGAGAACTTTGCATCTTCAGGCGCTAACCCAAAGTTCTTTAGCCAGTTATATGCGATATCAACAGCCATTTTCTCATCTGGGAGATTTGGTGTTTTTGTCAAGTCACCATACATTTCAGAAATATCACCATAAGTCATCCTACCCGATGCTTTCATTATTTCAAGCTCCATCGACTCATTTTTGAGTATGAACCTGTTATTAGTTTCGACTAGGCTGCCTTTTAAACTAAACTTTTCAGCTATTCTTAGGAAATCTTCTTTTGTGACCTTTGGTTCTTTGGTTTTGTAAATCACTAACTTTTCAGGTACTTTCGGGAGCTGGGTCTCCAGCTTTATGGTCGGTTGGAACATTCGAAGGGCAATCTTTTTGAGTTTGAGTACCTCTTCTTTGTCCGCTGAATATGCATCCATGTAAACTATGTTACCCGATTCTCCTTCAGTGAATCTACCCGTATTACCCACCCACTCAATTTGCCCTCTTTTACCCGTGAATATGGTATTCCCAAATTTACCACTTAAAACAACAAGGGTTGCGTTGCCACCTTTAGTAACTTCTATATACATCTCACTATCCAATGCCTTTTTTAAGTTATAAGGTATGGCCATCACAATTTTTGGTGTTCTGGTGGTACTAGAGATTTCCTCGAAAACCCTCAGGACTTCATCATACTCGTGCATTTCTGGCGTAACAATTTTTGTTTGTTTTCCAACGTGTATTACTACCTGAAAATCAGAATTTGAAGGGTGAGATTGCGATAGTATGTTAGTTGCAGATACACAAGCAATTAGACATAATACAATTAGTGGAATTTTAAACTTTCTTAAAACCATCTTGGACACCACCTAACAATTATGTACAACCATCCCTAAGCATGTTGGGTTTTGTGTTGTTGTAGCAAAACTACCGTGCCCGGGGAGATGATCGTTTGCAGTATTGGTTGATCCCGAGTCGCAAATGAAAATTACTGACGCTCTAACATCTGTTTCTGTATCATCACATGCTTTAAACCAAGCGTTTTTTATTGTGTACTCGTTCTCAATCATATAATCTGCAAATTTATTTCCTCTGTCTGACACATCGTGGGCACTGGTCTCAAATCCTAATATCTGATGTAGCCCCTTAAAAACGCTCCAACCCCATCTCTCAGACCACCTCCCATCATCATCATTTTCCTGTAAAACTCTACACGCATCAATTACGATCCATTTGAGCTTTGTGTTACCCCATTCAGCCTCTTTATAGTTCTTTGTCCCACTCAATTTTCTATCATCGTGATCATTGTTGAAGTAGAAACCGGTGGGCCGGCCATGTCCTGAAAAATACGCGAAATCAACATTGTCTATTATAAGATAATCCTGTCCACCCAAACTACTCTTTTTGAAATCTTTCTCCCAGGCCATATCGTCCCCATAATTGAATTTTTTTGTCCACCCATCGTTAGATAGTTTATTGTAAAATCCTACTGCTTTGTCGTCGGAGTTGTCCAAATCTGAAAGCCAAATAAAACCACTCCATTCATCTGCTTCTTCAGAGTCATAGTATAGAAAACCGTAGTCATTTACCCACTCTACCCCAACCTCATAGGCTGCAACTTTCCAGAATGTTATTCCTACGATCGACAATCCAACTATAAAAGATATAGTTATCAATTCACCCGATCTCATGTTTCACCTCCTCAGGGTTAAAAAATTATTATTAAAATTAATTAAAGTCATTGATTTTGTTAAAAAATTTTTAACATTTCCGTAAATTTTAAAAACTAAACTTAAATATTTTAATTGTAAATGGATCCAGAAGATCGTGGATTCCCGGCGGACATCGCAAAGCCTATTATCAATCAAACTAGAATGAAAATTCTAAAATTGCTAAGAAAAAGGAGGTATAACATCTCTGAAATCTCTAAATTATTAGAATTATCAAAACCACTGGTACTCTACCATATCCGAATTCTTGAGGACGCAGGTTACGTTAGAAGAGTTGAAAATGGACGTAAGTGGGTATATTATGAACTAACCGATGTTGGTAAAGCAATGTGGAAATGGCTTAGGATCAAGATGATTATCCCAATAATTGGTGGGGCTGTAGCTTTGGTATTAATCGCAATTAGCGGATTTCGACGACCAGAACAGCCACCAGAAATGGGAGGAATTAATGTGTTAGCATATGTTTCGTTTTTTATTGCTTTTTTACTTTTACTACTAATATTAATATTTTATTATAAATATAAAAAAAAGTTTTAGGTTAAAAAATCAAAATATCTGGGGTGCCTGATACTCGCCGAAAACCTCCCTCAGAACATCGGTAGTCTCTCCTAAGGTCGCCCTCGCCTTTATGCACTCCAGGATATACGGAACGAGATTCTCTTCACCCTCAGCTGCTTTTTTAAGCTTTTCAAGAGCCTCCTCAACTTTCTTTTTGTCCCTCGATTCCCTGAACTTTTTCAGCCTCTCGACCTGCTTCCTCACCATGTTCTCGTCTATCCTCAAGATCTCAAGTTCTATTTCCTCTTCGATCTGGTACTTGTTAACTCCAACAACAGTCATCTCGCCCTCATCGATCTTCTTCTGCTTTTCGTAGGCGGAGCGCTGAATCTCCCTTTGCGGGAAGCCTGCTTCGATCGCTCTAACCATCCCTCCCATCTCATCGATCTTTTCGATGTATTTCATTGCCTCCTCTTCAATTTTGTCTGTCAACCATTCAACGTAGTAGCTCCCTCCCAGAGGATCTGCAACATCAGCAACGCCGCTTTCCTCGGCCAGAATCTGCTGCGTCCTCAAAGCTATTCTCACCGCCTTCTCGGTTGGCAGACTTAAGGCTTCGTCGAAACTGTTCGTATGCAGGCTTTGAGTTCCACCAAGAACGGCTGCTAAAGCCTGGATTGTAACGCGAACAATGTTGTTTTCCGGCTGTTGAGCTGTAAGCGTACAACCAGCCGTCTGGGTATGGAATCTCAGCATCATCGATCTCGGGTTCTTAGCCTCAAACCTGTCTTTCATGATCTTCGCCCACAGCCTTCTTGCAGCCCTGAACTTGGCTACCTCCTAGAAGAGATTGTTTCCGGCGGCAAAGAAGAAGCTAAGCCTTGGAGCGAAAGCATCAACGTCCATTCCGCGCTCAATTACCCTCTCAACGTATGTAATGCCATCTGCAAGGGTGAAGGCTACCTCCTGCACTGGCGTTGCTCCTGCCTCCTCCATGTGATAGCCTGAGATTGATATGGAGTTCCATCTCGGCACCTCTTTTGCACAGAACATGATTATGTCTGTAGCCAACCTCAGGGAAGGCTCAGGCGGGAAGATGTAGGTTCCTCTTGCGATGTATTCCTTTAGCATGTCGTTTTGAACTGTTCCTCTAAGCTGATCCCTTGAGATTCCCTGAGATTCGGCTATTGCAATGTACATACTCAAAATCTGAGCACATGTGGAGTTTATCGTCATAGAGGTTGAAACTCTGTCAAGGGGAATTCCATCGAACAAGATCTGCATGTCTTCTATCGTGTCGATCGCAACTCCCACTTTCCCTATTTCGCCCATTGCCATTGGATGATCTGAATCGTAACCTATCTGAGTTGGAAGATCAAAAGCGACACTCAAACCCGTCTGTCCCTGTTCTAGCAAATATCTATACCTCTTGTTCGTCTCCTCGGCGGTTCCAAAGCCGGCATATTGTCGCATGGTCCATACCCTTCCACGATACATCGTCGGATAGATGCCACGGGTGAAAGGATAAACCCCTGGATAGGACAGGCTTGATTCGTAATCGAGATCTATGTCTTCGGGGGTGTAAACTTGATCAACAAGAAAGCCAGATGCCGTAATGAATTCTTTCTTTCTCTCTCCAGCCTTTTTCAGAAAAGGCTCGAGATACTTTTCTTCCCATTCTTTCTTATTCACAAAACCCACCTCCTAGAGATACATTCTGGAATACACCCCGGGATACATTTTGGAGTATCCGGGAACACATCTAGGAATACATCTCATCTCCAACCCTCCCAATTATCTAAACAACAAAAGCAACAACATCTCCAGCAGCAACCTTATCTCCGGGAGTTACAACAATCTTTGATATCTTACCGCTTTTTGGAGAGGAAATTGAGTTTTCCATCTTCATTGCCTCTAGAATAAGGATATCCTCGCCTTTCTTTACTTCATCTCCCTCCTTTTTGAGTACCTTGGTTATCGTTCCCGCCATAGCGACTGTTATAGGTGTGCCTTCCCCTTCAACCTTCTTCGCAACCTCTCCTTCAACCGCCTTTGCTTCAGCTTTTACCTCAGCTTTTACCTCTGGTTTAGCCTCAATTTTCTCCACCAAGGCTCCCAGTTCAGAAATGGAAATTCTTGCCTTCTTTCCTGCAATGCTAACGCTGAAAACGTTCGCCTCGATCTCCTCAACCTCAACCTCGTACTTCTTTCCCTCAACAAAAACCTCATACTTCATTATATCACCTAGAAGGTTCTAGAGAGTAGCTTCCAGTAGCTAAACTCTCTCCTTATCTCCACCGGTTTCTCTCTCGCCTCAAGCAGGTATTTGTGGATTGCTGCCATAGCAGCTAGAAATTCTTCCGGTTCAAGCGACATGGCCATCACCTACACTATCACCTATAGAGGGATATTTCCATGCTTTTTGGGAGGAAGTTTCTCCCTTTTCGTCTCCAAAATTCTCAATGCTGAGATTATCTTGCTTCTCGTAAACTTCGGGTCAATCACGTCATCGATGTATCCTCTTGCAGCAGCCCTATAGGGATTCGCGAATTTTTCGCGATATTCGGCTATCTTCTGCAACCTCATCTCGTTTGGATCTTCGGCAGCCTTAATTTCCTTCCTGAAAACTATCTCCGCAGCTCCTTCTGGACCCATAACAGCGATTTCAGCGGTTGGATAGGCATAAACGATGTCCGCGCCAAGATGTTTGCTTCCCATTGCAAGGTAAGCTCCGCCATATGCTTTTCTCAGAATTATTGTTACCATTGGGACCGTAGCTTCGCTGTACGCAAAGAGAATCTTTGCTCCGTGCCTTATTATC
>QMZD01000156.1 GCA_003662985.1 Archaeoglobales archaeon
AAAAGACCAAGATTATTTTCCAGAACGAATATCTTGCTGTGGAGAATCAGTCTGAAAAGGTGAGCGTACCCGACATCATAACCCTAGTTGATAGCTTCACATTGAGACCGATTACAACTGAAGAAATCAAACCTGGAATGAACGTGTATATCCTCACAATGCCCTCAGATAAAAAAATGGAAAACCAAAGAGGGGTTGGATGTGGTAGGACCGAAAACATTTGGATTGGACGAGAACTGAATGAAAATTGAATTTTTTGGAGACTTAATGGTTTGGAAATCTAGTGATTTGGAGATTTAGTGGTTAGAGATTTTAGAGATTTTGGAGATTCTGGAGATCTTGGAGGTATCCACAATTTAAGGATTTTACAATTTAAGGATTTTTTAGTATTTTTCAATTTTCAATAAAACTGAATGAGGATCCAGTTCAAATCTAAATTCTAAAATCTTAAGGTCTTAGATTCTAAAATTCTGAGATTCTGGGATTCTAAACTAGGAATCTTAAATGTAACTCAAAAAGTCAACGGACCAGATCGAAATCATACTTTTTAGCTATCTTCATCGCTTCTCTCATCTCATCACCTCTTAACCTCCTCGCGATCTCCGGATAATCGTAGGCTTTGTAAGTTGGATAATACTGGAACATCAGATTGAACCTTGGATTGTTTAGATTCCTTGCAACCCAAGCTACGATCTTTTCAGTGCAGCATTCAATATGCCCCGGCATCACTAAGTGCCTTATAAGCAACTCACCGTTTTTCTCAGCTCTTTTGAAATTCCTTGTGATTATCTCCCAGTAATTTTTAACCTTGCTGTACTTCAGCGCGCATTTGTCATCTCCATACTTGAAATCTCCAAGCCAGACATCCACAACATCCTCAATGATTTCTGCGAGCTCGCTAGAATGGTACATGTTGGAGTTCCACACGACGGGAACGTTCGATTCAACATTCATCAAAATTTTCAATATCGTATGAGCATGCTGATCTGGATTTCCTCCCACAAAATTCACGTTTCTGCTCCCTTGTCGGTATCTTAAATCAACAATTCGGGCAACATCAGCTTCGTTGACGGGATAGTCATCAGTGTAAACTATATCGTAATTCTGGCAGAAAACACACCGAAAGGTGCATCGATTGAAGAAAATCGTGTGAGAAGGAATGAGTTCAGGCTCCTCCCCCATATGCAGGAACTCAGACGAGAAGTAGCTTTTGTCACTGCACTTACAGAAGCCTATCTCGCTATAACGGTTTACCTCGCATCTCCTCTCACAGAAATGACAGCTTTCGAGCATCTTTTCAAGAATTTTTATTTTCAGATCAAGAAAACTAAATTTTGCAGACCTCTCCATAAACTTCTCCTTATCCACACTATCGGAGTCTAAAGCTTCCTTGATTTCTTTAAATTCTTTCTTCGCCTCAGTATGAATTTTTAGCAGATGATCGAGGTCGCTGGTTTTTTCTGAATCAAAATCAAGCCCAATCCTTTTTGCGATCTGAAATTTTGCAACGGCATTCCCCAAATTTATTTGTCTATACCTTTCAAGTCCCACACTCAACATTGGAAAAACAGCTTTAAAAAATTGAGGTTTTGAGGATTTGTTTCCTCGAGGGTTTTCATCATATGCCTTCCATATCTTAACACTTGATCTAGCTATCCCTTTACTTCCACCCCCGAAAACTTCAGCCAAGGTGTATATGTATTTTCAACCTGAATCTTCTCCTTTCCCCCGAATTCCACTTTCTTCAGCAGATCGTAAACGTTTCCGTATAACATCGCCGTTTTTATCGGTTTATCTTCACCTGTTAGAACCGCTGGGGAACATTCAAGGCTGAAATCTCCACTCACAGGATTTGAAGTGTGGGCTCCGGTGAATGAGTGGATGTATAAAGCCTTTCCGTAATCCTCCTGAGCTTGAACCTCAACCAAAACGTTTGTTGGAAGCGTTACTGGATAGCTGTTTCTTTCCTGCCTTATTCCATTCCCCGTTGGATCTGCTGAAACTTCTTTTGACCACTTCCAGTCTTTAAGGAAATTTTTTAGAATTCCCGAGTCTACAAGAACCGTCTTTTGAGTGGGATTTCCCTCATCATCGAAGGGAGAGCTCATAAAAAGACCATCTTTCATTCCATCATCGATTAAGCTGATCTCTCCAAATACCTCATCATTCAACCTGTTGGCAAGAGGACTTCTTCCCTTCATCACATTTTCCATGGAGAAAGCAGGATAAAGGGCATGGAAAAGAAGCTGATGGGTTGCAAGGGGAGACAGAACAACATCATACCTTCCGGCTTCAATCTTTCCTCCCTTCGAAGAGTGGATTGCAAAGATTGATGCGTTCTCAGCCATCCTTTTGAGATCGATGTCGATATCTCGGGATGTGGCTAAGTCGTATGCTGCTCCTTCTCCGTGTACACACTCGATAAAGGCTGAAACGAAAGTCTCCTTACTCTCCAGCTCGGATCCAGCGGAATTTAGGATCTCTTTCTTAATTCCCGACGCTTCAATAACACCCTCCGCCGGATTAGCTTTTTTCTCCAGTACCGTTGAGATCACCGTTTCTCCAGCTTCTTTCAGCCAGTTGCCCTCAATAACTTCTCTGCTGTATACGCCGTTAACTTTCGACATACCTCCTTCTGGGAAGTCATCGAGCTTTTCCTCAGATATCTTTGAAATTCTTATAGCTCTCTCACAGGTTTCTATCAGAGCATCCGGATCTGTGGTGAAGGAGAAGCCGACTCTCCCATCGATTATAACCCTTATCGCAACACCCTCCTCCCTTTCAGCGATAAGATGCTTTATTCTTCCCTTCTCAATTCTAACTGCCTTCTTTACCTCAACCTCGTGGAATATTTCCCATGAGTCTGAGTTGAACTCGAGAAACTTCAATGCAGCCTCTAAATCCATTTGAAATTCCAACTCATTAGCCATTCACGCACCTCCGACAAATGCTCTAACAACGGTTGGCGGACCTCCATCTGATACGGGCACGAGCTGCCCAGCTTTTCCGCAAAAACCTGGGTCGAATCTCAATCCTTTGCCTATTTTTATGTCTTTCAGGATTTCAAGGGTGTGACCGCTCAGCGAGACATCTTTGATCATCTTTCCAACCTCCCCATTGATTACAAGGTAACCGTACTGGGCACTGAAGTGGAAGTAGCCCGTCGCCGGATTCGTTTCTCCGCCTCTTGTTCCAACCAAATAAACTCCATTCCCAACACTTTCAAGCAGCTCATCGAATTCATAGTCTCCTTCATCGATGTACGTGTTGCTCATCCTTATCAGAGGTTCGGCAACTCCCTGACTCCTTGAGTTCCCCGGAACACCGTTCAGTTTTTTGGCAGTCTCCCTCGAATGCAAAAATTCTTTGAAGATTCCAGCCTCGATGACAGCCTTCTTTCTCGCCTTAACGCCTTCATCGTCAAAGGGGAAGAACCCGAATTCCTCCCTAAGCGGGTCATCGTAAACGAAAAGCTCCTCAGGCCCGACCCTTATTCCTGTTTGCTTGAGAATGCTCGCCCCCCTCAATAAGTGATCTGCCTCAACCGCATGCCCGAAAGCCTCGTGGATGAAAACGCCACCCAGTGAGGGATCCATCAAAACAGGCATCTTTCCAGAAGGAGGGCTTAAAGCACGCAAAAGCTCTTTTAGCTTTGAAGTGATTTCCGATGCCATTTCAAAGGGCTCATCTCCCGAAACAACCTCAAAGCCTCCAGCCCTGAAAAGTCTTTTTGAAAGAAACTGCAAAGTCGTGTCTTTTCCTACAGCCTGAATCGCGATGCCCGTTCTGGGGACGGTATAGCTAACTTCAGCACCCAAAGAATTGGTATAGCGAAACTCCCTTATGTATTCGATATAGCCTATCCTCGTGCTCACAATATAATCCGCTCTTAACTCTTTCTCAATTTCCTTTAACAATTTCACCTTCTCTTCAACATCAATGCTATCAACATTGATCCTCTGCCTGAACTCGTAATGTCCGCTATCAACGGACTGATCGATTTCAACATCTCCTCCCATAACATTTCTCTCTGCGAGCTCGAGTCCGAGTTTGTCATCAACAAGTCCATTGTAAACCCCCCACGACCCATTTTTCAAGACTCTAAAGCTCTTTCCGGCATAGTTCTCATACTTTGGCTTTTCAAGCGATCCATTCTCAAGATTTAAAGAAAAAGATCTTGTCTTTAAATACCTAATATCGTAGAAATCCATGGTTGTTTAAAGTCTCTAGGATAAAAAAATGTTTGTTTTTCAAATTTTCAAAAAATGAAAGAGGATTTAATTCGAAAATTCATCCAATCTTCATTCTTCACTCACAGTTTAGCCGGAAACAACCCTCCATGCTTCAAAATAAATGTTTCCGGTTCATAGAGAACTGTTACGTGGTACACGTTCACCATTCCAAGTGGTTCGCCTTTCTTTATTTTTAGATCTTTGTATGGTAAGAACACAACGTGATCCACTTTCCTTTCTTCCTCAACCATTCTAAGAGGTTCTTTACTAAAAATATCAAGAATTACTCCCCATGGATGGTTTTTCCCCGCCAATGGCTGGACTATTGTAGATGCTGGAAAATCAATTTCCTCAATCTGGATTGTATCTACTTCGTTCGCTTTCAATTCCTTGTTTTCAGCAGATATCAATGGCTCCAATCTTCCCATCAAACTTCTCTTAAACTGGAAGGGTTTTACTTCAAACTCCTTTCTCAAAATCCTCTCACCCTTCCAAAAAACAAGGTTTCCCTTGAACGTTTTCAAAAGATACCTAATCAGACTCCTGGATCTTTCTCCAACCGAGACATTATAAATATTGAGTATCCCAATTATATCGCCCTTACGAATTTCTCCATCGAAAACAGGCATGAAAAGGGCCTTCGACACCATTCGATTTTCCTCAATTTTTTTGGGTTTTCCACGGAGGTATAGATCTAACACCACCCCACAGGCATTCCTCATAATAAAAAGGGGAACCGGGATTGTATTCGCAGGTATTTCCATGGGGGAGATTTCGATTAGCTCTAATTCTCCCTTGGTAACCGTTAAATCTTGTTCCGCTATTAGAGGACACCATTCCGCAAGGTGCCATCTCCGATACCACATCTCAGAAACTTTTGCCTTCTCTCTTCTCAACTCTC
>QMZD01000157.1 GCA_003662985.1 Archaeoglobales archaeon
CACCGCACTTTTGAAGCTTCCAAAAATCGTCTCAATTGAGTCGAAGAGGAGTGTTAGCCAGTCAATAGGAGATCTAATAAGATTCATGAAGGTTCTTAAATAGTTCCTGATACTTGCAGTTTAAATTGCAGATTTAATTTGTCTAAGGTTTCAGGTTAAAAAATTTAAGCATAATTTAAATATTTTCTTATATCACAACAATATCCTCAAATTATGCGCATCCTAGCGATAAAAAACGCAAAGAATGAGGAACTCGAATACATGGAAGAAATTTTCGAGTCTCAAAACATAGAATTCAACTATTTAATAGCGGAAAGGGGTTGGAAGAAAAGCGATATCGGAAATCTGCTGCAAGATTACACACATGTAGTAATTCTCGGGGGTCCCCAGGGTGTTTACGAAGCAGACAAATATCCCCATCTAAAAACGGAGATGGAATTGATACAGGCCGCAACCAAGCTGAAAAAGCCTGTTCTCGGGATATGTTTAGGGGCTCAGCTTATAGCAGCAGCTTTCGGTGCAAGAGTTTATCCCTATGAGAAGGAGGTTGGCTGGTATCAGGTTGAGAACTTAGGATTTGAAGCTATGCCTAAGAAACTAACCGTTTTCCAGTGGCATCAGGATACATTCGAGTTGCCAGAGAATGCAGAACTCCTGTTCACCGGCGAAGTCGTCAAGAATCAGGGTTTCACTATCAAAAATGCTCTTGCCCTCCAGTTCCATCTTGAGGTTAAAAAGGAGACTGTGAGAAACTGGTTACGAAATGAGAAAAGCCTAGGTGACGAAGAAAAGGAGAGAATCGTCGAGGAAACGGACAGATACATAGAGGACTTGAACAGGAACACCGAGATAATAGTTCAGAAGTTCCTGACGTCCGATTTTTAATTTTAATTTTGAATTGGTCTGAAATTTGTAGTGCTATCAATCGAATGTATCGATCGAATTATCGATCGACTCATCAATCGACTCATCAATCAAATGCCAATTCCACACATTCCCTCATGCTTCCAAATCTCACATCAACCTTCCTGAGCTTTGGCAAATATGTCAAAGCCTTTCCGGAGTTCACCATAACACATTCATAGTTCTCTGTCGCTGGCGAAACAACCATGCAGGTATCGCTGAACACTTTTATACCACATTTCTCGATTTTACTCACTAAATCCGACATTTTTTCAACCAATTTTCTCGAGGTGAAGACCCAAAAATCTTTTTTGACTTTTCCTTTATCTTTAATCAGATTCAAGAGATGCTCAAGCTCTTCTTCAGAAAGATGAGGACAGCCCAATGCGATTAAATCCGGATCACACTTTTCAGCTTCCATTTTAACCTCAATTTTATCAACTTCCAGCTTTTCAAGTCCATCGATCGAAAATCTATCCCACTCGGGAGTCTGGTTTTCAACATGGAAAAGAGCCGTGTTTCCTTTTGCGGCAAGGGATGCTCCTAGGAGCTTAAGCCAATCTTCAGACAGTTTTCTCCTGAACCTAAAATAAGGAACCTCGTCTGCGATCTTCTCACCAATTTTATACCCAAGAAGAGATATCTGGGCTTCATTCTCGATCTCAGCCTTCACATCCACCAAAATCGTAGGCTTTCTATTTTCATCCAGATGGAGGCCATAATTTGGTGTCTTTCCGATTATACCAGCTGCCAGAGCGCTGATCCCACTTTCTCTGTTGGTTCTCGCTCCAAGTATTGAATTTGCATACACAACAGCATTCGATTCAGCCCAAGCAACATGATCGCCCAGAGAGGGTGGATCGAAGTAATACGGCGTGCATGTAAGTGTCTGCTCTGCTCCAAGTTTAAGCAAGGCTTTAATGATCCTTATTTGCTTCCTGTAAAATCCTTCATCGATTCCCATCTCTCTCCATCTCTTAAGATCCATTCCTGCAGGATTTATCATAGCCCTAACAGCAAATCTCCCGCTCAGGCTTTCGAACCACTCCAATCCAGGGTCTCCTATATTCTGATAAGAAATTCCAGAGATTTGAACGGATTTTACCTCGATAAGCTTATCAGCATCGAATATCTCGCCAAGAGCAAGGAGGATTTCCATCGACTTGCGAATGGTTTGATCTTCAGAATGCAGAAGTTTTTCTTCTTCTTTTGTGAGATGCATGAAAAGAAAATGTGGTTTTTAAATATAATTTTTCTCTGATTTTTTGATCCTACTTTGTTTGATATTTCGATACCAGTATTCATCAATCACGATCATGTCATAATCAGAAATTGCCTCATGAGGGATTCCTATAAGGGTAAAAAATAAATTGGAGAATTTTAGACTCCCAGTGTGAAAATCGAAATGGATCTGGATGAGTTCTCGGTCATCATGAGGAATACCGATGCATGGGAAAGATTGATGAAGGTGAAGTTCGTTGAGGCGGAGATTAAAGATAGGGTAATCGTCAAGGCCGTAAAGGTTGCAACACCTTCTTTCTTCGTCATGCTTCCGGATGAAAGGCTGATGGTTGAAGTGCTTAAAGATGGGACGAGATTCGGTTATGTAGACATCGAGGAGCTCGTTAAACTCGATGAAGAGCTTTTGACCAGATTGAAATGCAGGATTTTGGCCGAAAACTGTGAAGTTGGAGAAGGTAGATTTTTCCCGAAGTCTGAGGAATGTGTTGAACTCTTTAAAAAACTGATGAAGTCAGCGAGATGAGGCTGGTGGACTAATGGGTTGAATGAACTGGATGAGCTAGATGAGCTAGATGAGTTGGATGAGTTGAATTACCGCGTTTTACTCACACCCTGAGGGTGGTATAGACTGTATACTACCATGGCGCTATGACCATCCTCGGGAAAATATAAATTGCTCAGAATACCCTCTCAAAATCACCTTTCCTGCTCAGATAAGCCGTTGCATCGATTCCCCACTTCGTAGTTGTGCCATCCTCATTTGCAGATGGATCCAGGCTGCTTCCTCTCGCCCCTTTTATCAAAACAAGATCTCTGTCAGCTTGGAACCTCGTAGCAATAGCAAACTCTACGTCTTCATGACTGTAAACATCGATGTCTTCATCAACCACAACAACGTGCTTAAGGCTGGGATGAGCCGAGAAGGCTGCAAGAATAGCGTTCTTTCCGTCTCCCTCGGTGTTTTTCTCAATCTGGACTATAGCATGGAAGTAGTGCTTGCTTCCGGGAGTGAGCACAACGTTCTTGACTCTGCAAACATTTGATACAGCCTTATAAATGACGGGCTCATACGGAATTCCCATTAAAACCTGATGTTCATAGCCACCGGGTAAAATCGAGTAAAAGATTGGATCTTCCCTCGTGTAGATCGCATCAACCTCCACAACCGGCTCATCCCTTATTTTATCGTAGGTGGCAGTTATATCAACGAAAGGTCCCTCTTTAGCTCTTTCTGGCTTTATTCTTGCAGAAATCACGATTTCAGCCATCGGTGTGAGCAATCCATTTACTGAGTATAGCTTTAACCCCTTCATGAGGGACGCTGCATAACCAAATTCCTTTCCCCTAGGCACTCTCGTGCTCGCGGCAAGAAGGAAAAGCGGATGAGTTCCAATAGCTATCAATACCGGAAGATCTTCCCCCCTTTCTGCAGCATCCTTCCAGAGCAGATAGGTATGTCTCGGAGGAACAAGTCTTGCCGCCATTCTTTTAGAATCGGTTACCATAAGCCTGTGAATACTTGCGTTGTAGCTATATGTATTGCTATCCCCATCCTTTGCAATGATAACCCCCGCCGTTATATATCTCCCTCCATCCTGCGGAAAGTACTTTGAAATTGGCAAATCGTCGAGTTTCCAGTTCCTTTTTTTGAAGGGATTTTCATCTGAGATCTCCAGCTTTCCATCGTATGGAATTCTTGAGAGATATTCTGCAAGTTTTTCTTTTGAAATGCCCAGATACCCGCATAGGAAATCCCTTGTTGCTACGAAATTGGAGGCAACTTTCTTTCCCTCCACATTCACAATGAACGGCCTGTCTCTGAGATCTTTCTCAAAGATAAATTTTGTAAGGGCGTCATGCTTGAGATTATCCTCGAAATATAAGATTTTATCACCAAGAGTTTGTATAGCACTCCTCAAATCCATGGAATAGAGTCAACATGCTAGTATTTCAATTTTCTGGATCATTTTTCCGAAAATCTGGAAAAAGTTATTTAACCTTCAGCTATCTCTGGCTTAATGAGTCCAAAGTACCTTTTGCTTATACCCGATGGAATGGCAGACAGGGAAATTGATTTTTTGGGAAAAAGAACCCCCCTCGAGGTTGCGGATACTCCAAACATGGATTTTCTTGCCAAAGAAGGCTCAACAGGAATGACCAAGACAATCCCAGAGGGATATGAGCCTGGAAGCGACATAGCAAATCTCACGATTCTTGGAATAGACGTAAGAAAGTACTACACGGGCAGAGGGCCCATAGAGGCTCTTGCTCGAGGAGTTAAAGGAGAATACGTTTTTAGATGCAATCTCGTTTACGTCAAAAATGGAATCATGGTCGACTACAGCGGGAGAAGGATAGATGATTCTGAAGCAAGAGAGGTTATAAGATACCTTAACAAGGTGAAAGAAATAGATTTTATCAAATTCCATCCCGGCAGGAGCTACAGAAATCTGCTGATTGTCAATAAGAGATTTGAGGATAATGTGATTACAACCCCACCCCACGATATTCAAGGAGAGAAGATCGAAGAGTTCCTGCCCAAAGGTGGAGAACTTGCCTCGCTCTTAAGATCGCTCATTGAATGGTCGGAAAGCGTTTTAAGTGAGTTCAAAACAAAGGCAAACCTTATCTGGCCGTGGGGTGGAGGGAGGATGCCCTCCTTTCCAAGCTTCAGAAAGAAGTACGGCAGAAAGGGTGTTATGATTTCTGAGGTTGATCTTCTTCAGGGAATAGGAAAAGGACTGAAAATGGATGTTGTGGAGGTCGAGGGAACCACGGGATACATAGACACGAACTACAAAGGGTTGGCAAAGGCTACACTTAAAAGTCTAAAAAATTCAAGCTTCGTTCTCCTCCACACAGAAGGAATAGATGAAGTTAGTCATGAAGGTGATGCGGAAAAGAAGGTTGAGGGGATAAGCATCTATGATGAGAAGATCGTCGGTTACTTGCTCGACAGGCTTGACCTTGAAGAGACGAAAATAA
>QMZD01000158.1 GCA_003662985.1 Archaeoglobales archaeon
TCTCCAAAAACAACGGGTGAGATAAGGATAATCCTTCAAAAACCGGGTCACATCCAGCCAGAGTTATGGGTTAAGGTGGAATACGGTGAGAAAGTATCGAAAGATGAGCTTCCTACTCTCGAACAGGAAATCTCAAAAGCGATACGAGAGAAGATACTTGTTACACCAAAAATAGAGCTTGTTCCCCCGGGATCTCTTGAAAGATCAGAGTACAAGACGATATTTTTCGAGAGATGATATTGAAGCCAATTATTTTTCTCAACCAATTATTTTTCTCAAATTGGAGAGTTACCCTTGGGGTACAAAAATTCATTGGTAAAAATAATAAATATGGTGAATTAAATTACAATCAATTCGACCTCTCCACGATCCAATTTATTGCCCTCTCCCAAAGGGTTTTATGGGAATGGGAACTAACAGATAAACCAATATGTCCCTTATCGACTTTGAGTAGAAGTTTATCTTTGCTCGGAACTTTCTCGAAGAATGGTAAAGTTGCCTCGGGTGGTGTAATGTGGTCTTTCTCTGCGATGAGGGCTAAAATAGGCATTTTAATATTCTTGAGATTTATTTTCTTCCCATCAATGTCATAGGTTCCCTTCATTATTTCATTCCTCTGGTACCATCTAGTGATGTATTCTTCATAGACTTTTCCGGGAATAGCGGGGGAATCGAAAATCCACTGATCCATGTAAAAAAAGTTCCTAGCAAATCCTTCATTATCGAGATTGTCGAGCAGGGACTGATATTTTCCCACGGCAAGCCTTATGGGATCGACGAGTAGGAAAGAGGTATTGAGAAGTTCCCCACTTGCATTTCCCATCGCCTCAACCACCTTCGTTGGATCTATGCTTTTTGCCCACAGGGCAAGGGTGTTTGAGGTTTCAAAATTTATCGGAGGAGCCTGAATAACGAGGTTTTTTACCTTCTTAGGGTAAAGCGACGCATAGATGACAGCCAGAGTTGCTCCGAGACAGTATCCGTGTAAAGTTAATTTGTCCACTTTCTTCTGCTGGCATATGTGGTCAACACAGAAGTCTATGTAATCTATGTAATCCCTGATCTCGGTAAATTTGTCAGCCCTTTTAGGATAACCCCAGTCAATCATCCAAATGTCTAGACCTTTCTTCAGCATTTTTTTTACCACACTAACTCTATCATGAAGATCGAGGACGTAGGGTCTGTTGATGTAAGCATAGACGATTAAAACCGGAATTCTGTGCTTGGGTTTTGATTTAAAATGAAGGAGTTTGAAAAGCCAGTCTTCGTGGACGACTTCGTAATCTGAAGCCCAAGGAGTGAAATCTACCTTTTTAAGTGTTTCGAACATTTTTAACCACCTCTCGAAAGCCTCTCAAGCTCCTCTATTCTTTTCTCCAATTCCCTCACTTTCCTTTTTAGGTCGTGGATTCTTTTGTACGCTTCGTCAAGCTCGGATTGAGTTGCAAGAGGATTTAGAGGATTGGACTCTAGGATTATCTCAAGGTGCTTTCGGGCGTATTTTACATACATCATCATGTTTTCGAGCATACCGCTCTGAATCTTTAAATACTCCTCACTTGCAAGAACCTCATCGAATTCCTCTGAGACGATTTTCGAAAAGATTGTGATAAACTCGTTAAAACTCTCGATTTCGTTTGAGTTGGCATGCTCGATGAAGTTCAAAGCGGAAATCATGTAACTCTCTTCCACAAGTTGCTTAAATCGACTAAACTCAACCTTGAACTTATTAAAATATTCTAGACATTTTAACAAAGCTTCAGAACCTTTTTTCGGGATTACAAAGGGTGATTCGGTAAGTGTGTTCCATTCTGTAAAGGTATCGAAGTATCTCTGGAAGGTGTTCTGCCATGAAAGAATAAAAGTGTCAACAGCATTTCTGCTGATCTCAGGAAGGAACAGATTGAGATAGGAATTAAAAAGAAGTTCTAGGTGTTTGAAATAGGAGTTTATGAACTCATTATACGCTTTCATGAGTTCTCTGCGTCCTTCAATCTCAAATACATTTGGAGTTCGAATGAAACCAAAAACAAACCGGTATCCAGAGATTAGAAGTTCAATAGGTCTGAAGAATATCTCGAATATCTCCCTAAAAATTTTATCGAAATTTTCGTCGTACTCGAGTCTCCCTCTTTTGTAGTTTTCCCATAGGTTCTCTACATACCTTCTTATGTTCAGATTTCTGAGGAAAAGTTCAAAAGATTCTTTAGGAAGCCTTCTAAACACTTCGAGTAACTCCTCACCCAACCTTTCTCGCTCTAAAACCTCCATATTATCTCCTCCATTAAATATATCTGTTTTTTCTTATTTAAGTTTTTTTGTTGTTAATATATTAATATAGTATAATGAAACTAAACTCATAGAAAAATATTTTTACTAATATTAATCAAATAGATAATGAAAAATCATTAAAATACGTTTCCTGACAATTTTCCACTCCTCTTCCCAAGCCACTCTGCAACTTCTTCCCAAAGCTTCATAGCCCTTCTGGAGACGACTAAACCCACATGTCCTGCATCAGCCTCGAATATCTTCTTGTCTTTACTTCCAACAAATTCGAGGAATTTTATTGTTTGCTCAGCCGGGGCAAGATGATCTCTTTTCCCCACCACTGCAGCGACGGGCATCTTTATATTTTTGGGGTCCACCTTTTTACCATTTATGAATAATTTCCCCTCACATAACGCGTTGTTCTGGTACATCTCCTCAACATATCTGACATAGGCTCCTGCAGCAACGTTAACACCATCGTGGATCCAGCGCTCCATCCTGAAGAAATCATCGATTAGCTTCTCGTTTTCTGCATTAAGAAAGAGATTGATGTACTTTGTGAAATAATTGTCTAAGGGTCTTAGCATTTTGAACCTTTCTGCAAGAAATCTTGCAGGAACATAGCCAAAGGGGGCCACAACATTTTCTGGATTGAAAAACCTCCTATCGGAAAGCTTCACCATTCCTCCTACGGTTTTGTCAAAGTACAAAGTCGAAGCGAGGAATATCAGATTTTTAACGTTTTCAGGGTACAATGCTGAGTACATCGCAGTTAATCCGCCTCCCATGCAATATCCGAGAATTGAGACCTTATTCACCCCAGCATGGTTTCTTACCTCATCAATAAAATCGTAAAGGAAAATATCAACATACTCGTTGAGAGAAAATTGATCGGCTATGGTTGCATCACCCCATTTGATAAGGTAAACGTCAAAGCCTGCATTCAAGAATTTTCTGATAACGCTCCTCTCAGGAGTCAGATCAAGGATGTAAGGTTTGTTTATTAAAGCATAGACAATTACGAGAGGTGTGCGATACAGCTTCTCTTTAACAGGATTGTACCTATAAAGCTTTACACCATCATCCGAGTATATTTCTGTCTTTGGGGTTATGCCGACATCTATGGCCGGGATGAGGTATGGCCTATCCTCGTCAAATGGAAGAACATCTTTATTCAAAAACCACTCCCAGAGTTTTAAACCCCTTCTGACATTCCGTATGTATTCTATAGCGGGATACCAGAGTAAACTCATTTTTCCTCACCCCTCCTTTCGATCCTCTCAACGGATTTCCTCAGTTCCTGAATTTCCCTTCTGATTTTTCTCGACTCTTTTTTGATATCTCCTTTGAGATCTACGTAAGCTTCTGAAAGGGCGACCACATCCCTTCTGGTTACCAATCCGAGAGAGTGGAAGATTGCATTATTCACGCTCTGGAGGTTATTGAGAAGGGTGAGATAGGCCTTATTTATTTCATCGAGATAGGCTATGATTAGCATGTTATCCATCCTTCTTGCGTAAATGTCTTCCAGCTCGCTTAAGTTGAATAGATAAGTTTTCACAACTTCATCCGGATCTCCCTTTTGAACCGCGTCAAAGATCTCTTTCCAGAATTTAAGTGAGAACTCCAATAACTCAGCGTAAAAGCTGGTTATCTTACTAAAAGACTCCTCTATTTCCTCTTCTTTCAATTCTTTAAAGAAGTAGGAAACATCAAAGAACTTCCAAAAAGTCTCATTAATTGCGGTGAAAGTCTTAAAGCTCTCCTCAATAAATCTAGGACTCACAAAAAATTGTGCCACATTTGCCATCAAATTGGTCTTGTTCATAGAATAATTATTGTTTTCATGATATAAAACCTTTCTCAAATTCCCCATAATCTTTAAGTTTTTTGAAAGTAAATGATTATGATGGAGTGGGATGCCATTGCGGAAAAATATTCGTTGTGGGCAGAAGCTTTCAGGTTAAATTACAGAATGCTCGCTCTAAATCTGAGAAGTCTTCTAAAAAAACCTGCAAAAATACTGGATGTTGGCTGCGGGAGCGGTCTGTTGAGGGAAGAGATTAAAAACATTTTTCCAGAAACAGAGGTTTTTGGAATAGACATCTCAAAAAAGATGTGTTGCATATCCAAAGGTATAGTTGCAGATGCATGTAACCTCCCCTTCAGAGAGTCCTCATTCGATATTGTCATTTTTTCATATGTTCTCCACGAGTTCAGTAGATCCAGAATAATAAAATCTCTGAAAGAAGGTAAAAGGGTTCTAAAAAAAGATGGTATGTTGGCCATTAGGGATATTAACAAGAAAATGCCGTATTTTCTCTCTGATTTTCTCTACGCAAGGCTGGCCGACTTTTTTGGAAAAGAGTATAGCTTTCACGTGCAGTCCAAAATCCAAAGCTTTTGCAAGCCTGAAGAACTGGAACGAATGTTGAATAGGTTGGGGTTTAAAACAGCCAGAAGCTGTGAGTATCTTTTTGATTTTGACATCTTCGCATGCAAACCGAGTATGGAAAGGGAGAGGGAAATCTCACAGATCTCAATAAGAACTTAATTTTTTTGATTTGTAGTTTAGAGTCTGGATTATTTACCAAATTTGACTTGCGGTGGTTCTCCTGATCTCTCAGCTATTTGAAAGAGAGTTGGAAACCCAAAAAATGGTTGCGAATAAATCTTAACTCAAATTTTTTCGTAAAAAGGATTATTTGATAACTATTTAAAGTTACTTTTTAAAAAATCACAAAAAATCTAATTTTTATAACTTTTTGAGAGCAAAAGATTTATCTTGAATTAAATCAATATATTATAATTAAGAATCTCTCTCAGGAAAACGTGAGCATGAA
>QMZD01000159.1 GCA_003662985.1 Archaeoglobales archaeon
ATCTCTTGCAATTTTTTTCGCCTCTTTTTTTCTTAGCCTTTGCATGCTATCAGATCCCGTCGATTTAACACTCCGATATTTTTAAATACTTCACCATATACGCAATTTAAAAGCCTTTTTAACTGGAGGAAGAAAGATGGCAAATAGACCGCTTGACGTGCTAAACAAATCCCTTCAAACGCCGGTAATCGTGAGACTAAAAGGGGGAAGAGAGTTCAGAGGGATCTTAGACGGGTATGACATCCACATGAATCTCGTGTTGCATGAGGCCGAGGAAATCCAGGGTGGAGAAATCGTTAGAAAGCTTGGAAGCGTGGTTGTTAGAGGTGACACCGTAGTTTTCGTTTCACCATCAAAATACCAAAAGTAGGAGGTAAAAGATGACTAAGGGAACATCATCACTGGGTAAAAAAGGTAGGAAGACCGTTCATATCAAGTGTAGGAGATGTGGCAGGGTTTCATTCCATAGAAGAAAAGGTTACTGTGCAGCCTGTGGTTTTGGAAGAACGAGGAAATTGAGAAGCTACTCTTGGATTAATAAGAAAAAGTCGAGAAATTAAAGAAAAATGGAAAATTGAAAATGGATTGAAGTTTGGAGTCTAGGTACTGGAGTACGTTAGGCCAAGTTTTAAGTGACACCGGAAATTGAAAAACGTTAAAAGTTTATCGAATGGAGTAAATGTATGTGCGGTGTCGTAGGGGTTTATTGCGATGACAACTCTCTAACCTCTCGTATTGCATACTACGCCCTTTTCTCCCTTCAACACAGGGGTCAGGAATCAGCTGGGATGTCCGTTTCTGGGGATGATGTGAGAGTATACAAAGGAATGGGGCTTGTTAACGAAGTTTTCGATGATAAAATTCTCTCACGCCTTAAAGGAAATTCGGCAGTAGGTCATGTCAGGTACTCTACCACTGGAGAATCGAAATTGGAGAACGCTCAACCGCTGTTTGTAAAATCGAAGTCAGGGACAATTAGTGTTGCTCACAATGGCAATCTGGTTAATTATAGAGATCTGAGGAGGGAACTTGAGGAAGACGGGAGGGTCTTCCTAACCGACTCAGATACCGAAGTAATTGCACATCTATTGTCATCTTACTTACTTAACAACGATATAGAGGAAACCCTCGTCTTGCTCACAGAAAAATTGTGTGGATCCTTCTCGCTTGCTTTATTGCTGAACGATAAGCTCGTCGGCTATCGAGATCCTTTAGGTTTTAAACCCCTTTGTGTTGGCAAAATCGAAAATGGTTACGTTATCGCATCTGAGTCATGTGCGATCGATTCCGTGGGAGGAGAACTTATAAGAGATGTAAAACCAGGAGAGGCGGTAGTAATCGAGGATGGAGAGCTTAGATTTGAGAGGATTTATGAGGCTAGGGAGAAAGCCATTTGCGTTTTTGAGTACATCTATTTCGCAAGGCCCGATTCGATAATAGATGGGAGGAGTGTATACAGCGTTAGATTCGATATAGGGAGAACCCTTGCAAAGGAAAATCCTGTTGAAGTTGATATAATCTCTCCAGTTCCTGATAGCGGCACAACGTCTTCGATAGGCTATGCGTACGAATCGGGCATTCCTTATTTGGAAGCCCTAATCAAAAACAGATATGTTGGCAGAACTTTCATTATGCCTGGTCAGAAGTCTCGGGAACTCTCAGTTCAGCTGAAAATGAATGCCCTGAAGGAGAACATCAGAGACAAGAGGGTTTTGCTCATCGATGACAGCATTGTGAGAGGGACAACTTCAAGGAGGATAGTCAATCTCGTAAGGAAAGCTGGAGCGAAGGAGGTTCATTTCAGGGTCGGCAGCCCGCCTATAATCTCACCATGCTACTTTGGTATCGACATGTCGACGAGAGAGGAGCTCATAGCCTCCTCAAAGTCGATTGAGGACATCAGGAAAACGATAAATGCCGACTCTCTTGCATACCTGAGTCTCAAAGGACTGATAAATTCTGTCAAAATTGATGAGAGGGATCTTTGTCTTGCATGCCTGACTTCCGACTATCCGATTGAGGTTCCTGGGGAAATATGCCTTCGATGCTTGGCTAGGGCCTAATAGGCCTAATCTGCGTAATCCTCAGCGACCTTGAGATTTGTTTTGTACATCTCGTAGTAGGTTTCTGGATCGATCTCTTTGATCGTAAGGGCGTCGACATTTATTATGTAAACGGAATGAATCCTTGCATTTTTGATCTCCTCCAGTGAAACCGGTGGGCTTGTATAGTAGATATCACAAAGCTCCTTGACTCTCTCCAAATCCACTTTCGATCTTTTTCTTGGTGGAAGAAGGAATATTTTTTCCAGGGGCATCAAGTAATGTTGAGGTATTCCGATTACGAATTTTGAGCAGAAGTTGCTGTATCGGGCTATCTTGCTTGCAATTCTCGCTCTAAGATATCTCTGCGGATCTAAGGCGTGGTAGGGCGGAATATAGCCTGTCTCGATCTCAACCGTTATGTTTCCCATGCCCTTTTCTCCATAGACATCGCAGCTTATTGAGTTCAGATTGTATTCAACCTCTATCCTGTATCCCCTTTTGAGAAGATACTTTCCAACGATCAGTTCCATTACTGAGTGGGCTATGTTCACCATTCTTCTCTTTTTAAGCTCTATCAACCTTTTTCTCAGTTCTAGGATTTCTTCCACTTCTTTTCTATTCAAATCCTTTGAGAGCCTTTCTATCAGGGAATCGATATCTCTTATGAAGTTCTCCATCTTGACACCTGGTTGATAGATCTTGGATTAGTGATAGAGCTTTGAGGGGAGAGGAAAGTCTGGTGAAGGATTGACGTGTTAAACAAAAAAGAAACCCAAGACTGAAACCTCAAATTTGTCTGCCTTTTTTCATGCCGAATACGTGTAACTTTCATGAATCAATCTACTTTGTCACGATTAATGTTAAAGTCGACCTCAAACCTGCTTTTTTTCTAATTCTTTCGACGATCATACGTAGACCATTAGTATCTTCAGCTTGAAGCTTCGCCACGATATCGTAAACTCCGTAGACGATATGCGCTTCAAGAACTCCTTCAGTTTCCTTCAAGGCATCGTAAACCTTTTCCTCGTCACCTATTTCGGTGTTTATCAAAATGTATGCTAGTAGCATGAAAATATCCTACTTTGAAACTAAATATTTTTTTCTGTTGCGATGTAGAATTGATTTTTTTTGAATCAAGCCGCTGGACGATCACGAGGAAAAATAAAAATGGTTTTGGAGAAACTTCCAGTCATTTTTTTTGAAAGTCCTTTAAGTTGGATGATTTTTGATTTTTTTGTAATATTCAACTTTGTTTTAAAAATTAATAAGTTCAAAACTTTTAAATTGAGATGACCGAAAAAAATATATATCGCATAATAACAAATAATTAATCATGGGCAAAAAAGCATTGATAATACTGAACTCTGGGCCGGAAGACCCGTGCAGGACTACTGCAGCATTCCTAACAGCGAAGGCGTTGGCAGAAAAGGGTGAGGATGTAGCAATTTGGCTTTACAACCAAGCAGTTTATCTCGCAGTTGACGGCACACAGTCGGAAATTCAAGCACCAGGACTTCCACCTTTTGAAGACTTGTTCCTGTTCCTAACCCAAACAAAGAAGACCCCTGTATACGTAGGTATTTCGTGTGCTGTGGGTAGGGGCCTCGTAGATCCGCAGGGAAATCCTAAGATCAAGTTCTGCTGCGGAGAACTAGCGAATCCTACTAAGCTTGCTGAGCTTACAGAAGAGGCAGACCACATCCTGACATTTTGAACTTTTTGAATTTTTTAAAATCAATCGTCTAAAAATTTACTTATTCATCCATCTCCCACTTTCATTCTTTTTGGAATCTCTTATCGAAACTGCGAGAGCTTTGCAAACCTTAGAATCCTAAAATTTTAAGTACCCCCGAAATAACGAATATCTGTTCAGACTACTTCTGGAGGTGTTCGCTTGACAAAGGTCATGGATCGGGGAGAAGCTTTAAAATTGCTCAAGAAGTACGTTAAGCAAGAAAATCTTATCAAGCACTGCATAGCAACGGCTGCTGTGATGAAGGAGATAGCGAGATTCCTAGGAGAAGATGAGAGGAAGTGGGAGGTCATCGGCATTCTTCATGATATTGATTACGAAATCGTGGGAGAAGACATGACTCAGCACGGTCTGAAGGGGGCGGAAATCCTTCAAAACGAGGGTGTGGATGAGGAGATAATTGAGGTTGTAAAAACCCACAATCACACAATCTTTGGTAACTACGAGAAGCCAGTTGAGATAGCTTTGCAGGCAGCAGACTCAGTCTCTGGACTGATCATAGCGTCTGCCCTTGTAAAAAAGGGAAAGCTTTCTGATGTAACCCCAAAGACGGTTAAAAAGAAATTCAAGGATAAGAGCTTTGCTGCGGGCTGTGATAGAAACAGAATAAGGGAAATAGAGAAGCTCAACATCGATCTACCAAAGCTTTACGAACTTGGGATAAGGGGGTTGCTGGATGTCAAAGAGGAGCTTGGTCTTGAATAGGGTTGCAATCATCGGAGCGGGAAATCTGGGATCTGCAATAGCAAAAAGACTTGTTCAGGAAGTTGAGGTGATTGTTACCGGAAGGAGAGAGGGAATTTTAGAAGATCTTAAGGGGAGAGGCTGTGAGATAGAGAAATCTAACCTTAAAGCAGCTTCAGAAGCGGACATAGTCTTTATAACCGTAAAACCGAAGGATGTTGATTCGGTGTTGAAAGAAATCGAGCCTGGAGTTAAGAATAAAAGGGTTGTAAGCTTTGCTGCAATGAAGAAGTTGGAGGAGATTAAGAGAATTATACCCGAATCGATCGTATTCAGGGCGATGACGAACGTTTTCGTTGAGCATGGCCTTGCTTTTACGGTCTATTATCCCACATACGACAGAGAACTTGAACAGTTGTTGTCCATTCTTGGTGAGGTTCAGAGAGTTAGTATGGAGAAGGAAGTCGATCTAATGACTGCATTCTCTGGCAGCGCTCCCGCTTTCGTGGCAAAGCTCATTCAAAGTTTCGTTTATGCGGGATTAAGCTGTGGAATCAACGCAGATATGGCTAAAAAAGTAGCTTTGTCGATTTTTGAGGG
>QMZD01000160.1 GCA_003662985.1 Archaeoglobales archaeon
ATACGCTGGCGACTCTCTTAGGGAACAGATTCTCTTAGAATTGAATCGTAAATTTAGAATTTACAAAGAAGAAGATGTAAGAGATAAATTATTTTGTGTAATGGAAACAGAAGAGGGAATTCCTAAACTTGAAAGCGGTATAAAGGATGTGATAAAAGAAACATTTTCTAAGAATAAGATAAAACGAATATTTTATCTAGCACCCACGTTTTTTGTTTTATCATTATCAATTGTATTGATTTCATTTGTTATTTATCTAGTGTTCAAAATTAATGTTTTAAACATTCTTGTACCATTACTTTTGATTCCGCTTTTTCTTGAGTTCATAAGGAAAATAGATTCAGCTACTACTTCTATAGCTCGAAAGCGAACTTTGCCGATAAGAGAGGCCCCATCACAATTTGAGGAAATATTCAAAGATATAATAAGCTCTATTGAAGCAGATAAGGTAGTTATCATCATTGACAACCTTGATAGATGTCCGAGCAAGACTGTCATTGAAATGCTTAGCATGATCAAAACTTTTATGAATATAGAAAAATGTGTCTATGTTTTACCTTGTGATGATGAAGCTTTGATTAAGCATCTAAAAACAGTTAAAGGCAAAGAGTATTTAGAAGAAGACGCTCAGGAGTTCCTTCGAAAGTTCTTCCAAACCGTCATCAAGATCCCTCCATTTTTAGAGGAGGATATAGAGACATTTGCCAGAAATCTAAATACTGAACTCAAATATCCATTTAAAGAGAGTGTTATAGATGTTATTAAAAGTGCATATACAAAAAATCCACGGAGAATAAAACACGCCTTAAACAAATTAACAACTCTTACACTTCTTGCCAAAGAAAAGGAAAGAAATGGTGTAATCCGTAAGGGGACGATTACTGAAAACCTTGAATTTTTAGCCAAAATTTCAATAATCGAAGAAGAATGGCCGGATTTCTACCGGGAGATTCTATATAATGAAAGCTTATTGGAAGAGGCTGAAAATTATATCATAGGGGATGCAAATATCTCCAATAAAAATAGGCTAAAGGAGCTTTTCGAAAAAAATAAAGGTTTGAGAGAATTCTTGAATGCAAACCGACTTATAACCGTGGAAGATATTGGTCCTTTTCTTAGGCTGAGCCAAGCATCCTATGAGACCATATCGCCTGAAGCCACAACAATCAGAAATTGTATACTAACCAATGATGTCGATGGCTTAACCCAAGTGCTTAAAAAAGCCGAGAATGATGATGAAAAAATAAGTTACATAAAAATCATTCTTAAGATTTTAAAGAATACACATAGAACGGGACGATACCAGATACGATTCAATTGTCTTTATCTAATTACTGAAATTTATGAGCAAATCCCTATCCAGATTAAAGCCGATGTTCTTTCTGCCTTTGCAACAAATATCGATACTCGCGAAATGATGGAGCATCTTGGGAAATTTAAACCCTCTACCTTATTTAGAATAATTAAGGACATAAGTAATAAGGATTTTGTACTTTCAAGATACGTTGACTGGATTATCCGAAATGAGAAGATCCGCCAAGATGTACTTAGCCAATTCATACAAAATCATGAGGTAGTACCAACTGAAGCTGGAAATAAGTTATCAGACACCCTCGTAGCAAGATTAAGTAATAACCCTGATGATGAAATTGCAATAGATGTAATTAGATCCATAGCCTCCACTAAGGCTAAGTCAAAGTTACTCACCCAGGAAGTTGTTAGAACTCTCATTGACCGAATAAAGAGAGAGAAAAATTCCCCAGAACAAAAGGGACTGGATCTATATCTTAAAATGAAAGATATTGCAAATACAAAAAATAAAGAACATTTTGTCAGAAAACAGATTGAGTTGGCTGCACAGGAAGGCGAAAACAACGCCCCAAGTATAAACGGTCGAATAATAGAAATTCTCTCTAACCTCGATGACGCTGATGTGCCCCCCACCATTACGAATGAAATGTACAATGAAGTGATTAGGCTCGCAAGCTCCCTCAATATTAACCAGAGAGTACCATACTATCTACTAATACTCAAACATTTCAAAAAATTGTCAAATGAGATACAGGGCAATTTCATAAATCAACATTTAAATCCATTGTTCTCAAGTGGGGATGCACACACAATTGTTCAGGTACTTACCGAGGCTTCTCGGTATGGGGTACCAGTTCTCGACCATGGAAGTATTCTTGATGTACTAAAACAACATATTATGAATAACTTAAGAGATGTCAAGGTGGTCGCCTCCATGATTAAAAATACACCACAGACCAAATTAGATGAAGTTAAGGATTTTGTTATATCTTTAATTGCACATAACGACATCTCTTTAAGTAAGATAGCAGCAGCTGGTTTTGCTCAGTCCTATGAATTCTTTCAAGAAAATCAGGTCAATGCCATCTGTAATGAATGTTTAAATGTTGCTCAAAGGTATCCATTAGAGCAGAAAGTACACCTTCTAGATCCGGTTGCTAATGCCTTTAAAAAATGCTCTCTTGACGTGAGAGGGAGATTCATAGACCATTTACTTCAGCTGTTGACACATGACGACCCAAGATGGTGGACCGAAGGTAGAAAATTATACAATATAATCACGCCCCACCTTACAGATGATCTGAAAGTTCGTATTGCTTCTCAGACGATTAATAAATTAAACAGGGTCTCAGATAACCAACTACCAAATGCTAATATCTTGTTTGAGGTGATTATAGGTTTAGAAAAAGAAGCACAAAGGGAAGACTGGCTAGTATTTCTAAATATCTTGTCTAGGATGATATTGGATGCACAACCTGATAATATTAAAGTTTTAGGGCTTCAATATCTGGAGAAAATAAGCAAATTATACCAGAGATCTGATATCCTAGATCAAATTTTACAGGCCACTAAGTCCGGCAGTCCTCAAGTAGTTGAACAGGCTAAAAGAACTTTGAGGTCATTCGAAAAAAGATAGGAGATAAGAATGTCAAAATACTCTAAGCTGAGAGAGTATCTTCGAAATATTTCTGGAAACAGGGTTATTCTGACATTCAGAGAAATAGAGAGCATTCTGGAATCAAAATTACCGGAATCAGCTAGAACTTATAGAGAATGGTGGGGTAACGACTCTTATCATACTCAGGCAAAAAACGGATGGTTGTCTGCAGGCTGGGAAGTTAGTTCTGTGAATTTCTCCACAGAAACCGTAGAATTCTTGAGGATTGGAGAATTAGGTCATAGGTTAGATGGCAAGGATGATAAAGCTATTCTCAGGAAAGAGAGCTCAGAGATATCTTGGAAAGATTTCGAAGAAATAGCCAGAGTTGTCATGTCAGAATACTTTGGGGTTGAACTTAAGGAAAGATATATTCCCGGGCATCCTAAAACCTTTGACCTCGTTTCCGAGGACGGAAAAGTGGTGGGGGATGCTAAATTCCTGACGATGGTTAGAGGAGAGAGAATACCACCATCCAAATTCATGGAAATATCAGGACATGTATGGATGCTTGAAAAAGTCAATGCAGAAAGAAAGTTTCTGGTTTTTGGTAACGATATAAGAGTCCCAAAAGAATGGTTGAAGAGGTATGAGAGGTTCGTTAAAGGTGTGGAGTTCTTCTTTATTGATTTAAAAACAAAAGACGTTATTAAACTTCCATGATATTTGAGAGGTTAAAGTTGGACTGATAGGTTTTCTGCTTGGGAATTACTGATGGTTAGGAATATGACAGAAAAGGAGTATCTAAACAAGGATTTGGAACTTAAATTGCTTCAAGAGTTGGATGAAAATGAAGCGGAGATGTATGGTAGAAAGTGTGCTATTTGTGGTAAAAGACAGTTTATGTTCGTTCTCCCGCCAAAAGAAGTAGAGATAGAACTATGGATGTGGTACAGAAAATGCTGGAAGTGTGGCAAAGAAACACCCGTACTTTGGACATCACCACATTCTGTTGTCGGAGAATTCAACGTCGATCCAGTGTCGTTTGAAGAGCTTCCAAAGAAGATATCTGAGATTTATCCTTTCTTTAAGCTTACTTTCAGTAAAACAATGGGAGAAAACGTATATGGCAATGTGTGCATAAATTGTGGTGCTTATCAGGGAAACTGGTTTGTATGGGAAGAATTACTTGAAATTGCCTATGAACCAAGCAAAATTGCTGAAAAAAGAAGGATAAGTTTAACTGACCAAGAACGGTTGGAAAGAGCGTTTCCAGAAGAAGTCCTAAATCTTGAAAAACACCACATCTCCTATGATCCAGAAAAATTTGTTTTTTGTGTGTAGGAATTGTCATTTAAGAATTCATCACACCGACGATTTTCCCAATTTAAAACCGAAGATCAAGTTTAATACCAAACTTTTAAGTAAATAAAATGAAATTTTAACTGGTGATCTTATGGCTTATTGGCTCTGTATAACCACTTCTGAGAACTGGAAGGTTATAAAGCAAAAAAACATCTGGGGAGTTCCTGAACGTCACAAGAACACTATTGCAAAGGTTAAACCCGGAGATAAATTTCTGATATACCTCAAACAAGAAAGGGACAAAGACAAGATTGTAGAGCCAAGAATAGCCGCTGCATACGAAGCTACATCAGAAGTTTTCAAAGATTCATCGAGAATCTTCAAATCTCCACTTGGCATTGGCAATGAGAGCTTTCCTCTGCGTATTAAGCTCAAACCAATAAAAATCTTTGAAAAACCTGTTGATTTCAAATCTCTGATCCCCAAGCTAAAATTCATCAAAAACAAGCAGAAATGGACAGGGCATCTAATGGGCAAGGCAATGAGGCAAATTCCCGAAGAGGATTACAATCTAATCATAAAAAAGGTGAATAAATGATTGATAAGGTAGTTGATTTTGTAAAGCGAAATTCAGATATCTGGATTGAATCCCCGAGAAAGAACTTCTTTGGGGGCAAAAGCCTCAAAGCCCAACGTTTCAAGCTGTTCTTCAATCCTAAAGCAGATAGAGTAATTTTCGAATTCGAAAGCGGAACAAAACTTCCAATTGAAGTCTGGAGAATAGTCGAGGCAATAGAATTTCTCAAGAATCACGGTTTAGTTCAGATTGGAGCAAGGATATCGGAAGAATACCCAAGAGATTCACTTG
>QMZD01000161.1 GCA_003662985.1 Archaeoglobales archaeon
AAACAGGAGGTTTTTCTTCTTTGCCAACTCCCTCAACTCCTCCAAGAAAACATGATCATGGTCTCTCGTGCTGCTCATCCCGAATCCTTTGATATAACCTTCTCTGCACAATTTTTCTGCCTCCTCGATATTTTTTGGCCTTGCAAACGCCACCACAGCCCCGAATTCATCGGCTGCTTTCAGAATCTCGATGCCCTTCAAACCCATCTCCCTGAAGTCCGCCAGCCCAGTTGTGCCCCGAGATAAAGCGTACCTTATGGCCTCTCTACTCGCTCTCACAAGCGCTGCTTTGCTTGCGGAGACTAAAACCTTGAATTTATACCCCCCAGGCCCGACCATATCCTCGAGATTCATTTTTGGAGGATCTGCTACCACAGAATCCATGAGGTGAGCATGGGAGTTGAAGAACGAGGGCATCAACACCTTCTCAATCTCACCTCTTACTTCCTTTTCTTCGAAGATGAGTTTTTTTCGATGGAAGAGACCTCTCTTTACCTCCAGATCCTTTCCGATGAGGTAGGCAGGAAAAGCATCGGAGGGCATTAAGGGAAAAATGTTGGGAAGTATAAAAATTCTACCTCAAGCATTCTAAGCCCACGAAGCAGTTAAATCATTACCGAACCATTAAAGTTAAATACAAACAACGAGCAATAACCTCTATGGCGAAGACGAAAAAGGCAAAGACCCCGCCTCTGATGTCCTCCGCAGGAATAATGAGATACTTCGAGGAGGAGAAAACCCAGATAAAGATCAACCCAAAAAGTGTTTTCGCTTTTGGAATCATAATTGGTGCTGTCATCTTCATTCTCAACCTCTACTACGGACTCTAAACATCCAAATACCATGAATTCTAAAATTTTAGGCGAAGTTATCTTTGCAGGAAGATCAAATGTTGGAAAATCAACCCTCTTTTCAGATCTCTTCGGCGTGGAAGTGAGAAAGGGCAGAAAGCCCGGGACTACGATCAAACCAAACACACTTTATCTGCGAGGATTACAGATAACGGATCTTCCTGGATACGGTTTCATCCATGGAATGAGCAGAGAGTTCTCGGAGAGGGTAAAGGATTTCATCGTCCATTACGTTGAGGATAACTGCAAGAGGATAATCGTTGCAATCCAGGTCATAGATGGAAAATCGTTCATCCAGATCGTCGAAAGATGGGAGGAGAGGGGAGAGATACCGATCGACATAGAGATGTTTGAATTTCTGAACGATTTCGACTTTCCGGTGTTCATAGCGGTAAACAAGATGGACAAAGTAGAGAAGAAGGATTATCTGCTGAACGTAATCGCAAAAAAGATGGGGATGATACCACCCTGGACGAATTGGAAGCATCGAATATTCCCAATTTCAGCAAAGAGGGGTGAGACCGAGAACATAAAAAAGGCTTTAAAGAAGGTACTCTCGGAAAAGGGTTTTGGCGGTATTTTGAAGTAGTTCTTTTGAGATCAGCCTTTTAAGATCAGACTTCTTTAAGATTAAGCCCAAAGATCAAGCCAGTAAACGCGATCTCCATTTCAGTTTTCACCAAAAACATGAGAAACACTATCAATCATCATCCATTTCGAAAGTATTATTACCTCTCAAAACCAAGTTATTGTTGATAGCTATGAGACGATTCAATTGGAGACTTTTTAGAAAAAAGGGCACTTCTAAAGAGGCTAGCAAGGACGAAAAACTTCTTCAGAAAAATGTCGACGACCTGAAGCGGGAAGCCCTTACGAGGGGTGGAAATGAGGGGATAAAGAGCATGGCCAAAGAGCTTTTAACGGAGGAAGAATGATTGAATAAATGACAATAAACGACAATAAATGATAAGAAAATGATCGAGGATTGGTAAATGGGAAAGATCAGGCTGAAGGTTCGTTTTATCGGCGGTTTCGATAGGGATTCCGAGGAAATCGCGGTTGAAGAAAACTCGACCTATCTCGATCTTTTAAACATTTTTAACATCAATCCCGAGACCGTTCTCATACTGAGAAACGGCAAACCTGTGCCGATCGATGACAGGGTTGAGAAAGGGGAAATAAAGGTACTAAGAGTTATTTCCGGTGGTTAATAGTCGCTTTTTCAATTTTTAAAATTTTTTAAAAATTTTTTAAAATAAACAGAAGTAAATCTATATTTGGGCAATCACTTTGGCTGAAACGCCTTCGCCGGGCATTTTTCCACATCCATGTCTGCCGGCACTTCATGCCCGAAACAGTTGCCCTTCGACTCATCTATCGGCTCATAAAACTTGCATTCCTTACATGTAGGCATTTTATCACCTCCTTTTACTTTTTAAAAAACTCCTCATCCTCCTGCAGCCTGTACATCAGCTCATCGATTTTCTCAAGCTTTATTAAAGTGAATCCGGCCTCATCCCTTCTTTTGATCACAAACAGTTTGTCTCCCTGTTTTATGTCCAAATCCTTCCTTAAATCAACTGGAATAGCGACCTGACCCTTGTCACTCACCGTTACAACTCCATAAACGATCCTCATCTTTCCGCATACACCCTTCATATTCTTTCAAACTCAAAAAATTCTTACTTTTCTTACTTATCTTACTATCTGGTATAAAAGTTTTGTGTTGAGGAGGTTTGTTAACTTACTCCAAAGCTCGCTCGCCGCCAAAAATATTTAAAAATTCAGAATAAAATTTATGAGGTGACAAACATGAGAGAAAAACTCGAAATAAAAATAGGTGAGGAATTCAAGCCAGCACCACAATTTAAGAAGCTTTATTACACCTATTTAGTGTTAGTGATTCTTTTTGGTATTTTGATATGGTATCTCCCTGTATTGCTTTTCACTCCGTTTGAAGTAAAACTCTGTGTTTCAATACCAATTTTGGCTATTCTAATCTTCATAGCTCACTGGATTCCAAAATACTATGATACGGTAGTCTACAAACTTACCGAAAACGAGATTGTATGGAAAAGGGGAGTATGGTTCAAAAATATGGGAATCGTTCCCTATAACAGGATAACCAATATTGACATAACTCAAGGTCCCATTTCAAGAATGCTAGGAATTGCCGCTCTTAAAATTCAAACCGCAGGTTATTCTGGACAACAAGCCAGAGCTGAGATAAGAATAGAAGGAATCGAACAATTTGAGGAGTTAAGGGAGTTGATAATGCGATTTGTTAAAGGTAAAAAGCCTGTAGCAGTGGAAACTTACGAGGAAGAGAACATTGATTTAAAAATTCTTAATGAATTGGTTAAGATACGAAAACTGCTGGAGAAATCTTCAGGAAAATGAATTGAAACCGCTTTAATGCTCACTCGCAACTCTTCAGCTCGCTGCCCTTTGGATCACTTAACAAGTAGATACTTGGCTTCGTCTTCGGCTACCTCAAATTTGCTCAGCTAACGCTCCACAAACCTCACATACCCCTTAACGTTACACCAACAACAAGCTAACAGAACTTGTAGGGTAAGAAATTTAGGTTGAATAAAAATATAAAAGTTATGAAATATAAAAATTCAAAGAATTAATTAAAACCCAAATCAACCTTATCTCTGCCTGTAAACTTCAGCAATGTCCACGTTAATTCTCTGGCTTATTATGTCCGTAATCTCGCCCAGCATATCGAGCAATCTCGTATACGACTCGAGAAAGTTTGAGAGACTTTCACGAGCCTTAAGCCTTGATTGAAGATCGGTTAGCTGATTCAACAGATCCTGATCAACCTCTCCAGAAAGCTGTTTGCTTATAAAATCCTGCTGCTTTTGTTGAAATTCCATTAATAGTTGCTGGGTTTCAGAATCCTCCTTTAATACCTCCTCTTTTTGCAGAAAATCGGCATATTCTGTCGTTCCCATAATCGCATCCGAAAGTGCAATCGCCTTTTCCTTCAAATCGTCATTCAATTCCATATTCAACTCATCCTCCCAAATTTCATTAACTTAAAAAGGATACCTATTTTAATTTTTCCCACCAGATCTAACCTCTCGCAACCTCTTCACTTTGTAGGGAATCCTTTTAACGTAACCGCAATTTAGACATTCAATAACCTTAACACCTCTGCTCAGCCTGATTTTCGAAGTTTTAGATGTAAAAGGGGTAAAACATTTCCTGCAAAACGTGTTTCTGTATTTCTCGGGAATTCTAACCCGATATTTCGAAGATATTCTCATCGCAAGCTCCACGTATCTTCTGGCAAAAAGAGAGTTCCCATCCTTAAGGGCTTTCTCAAGCAAAATCTCGATTCTTTCTCTCGCAATTTTCCTCTCGAGCTTTTTATCCCTTTTTATCATCCCGAATCAAAAAATAGATGGGATTTTAAGTTATTTATTTCCTGCGTTCAATTTAGCCCTGTGGGATTTCTCCAACAACATTGTCGACGAAGAAGTTCATTGAAAGCAGCTCTTCATCGGTCATAACTTCTCCTTCAGCCTTAATGACCTTCCCGCTCTGATCCTTTATTGGGCCTACAAATGGATACTGTTCAGGCACATCTCCTTTTATGTACTTCTCCTTCTCTTCAAGAACGAGCTTCTTGACGTCCTCTGGCACAGCCTTACTGAAGGGCGCGAGATCGACAACTCCCTTGTCAATGCCCCACCAGATTTCCTCGCTCTTCCACGTTCCTTGTCTAACGTTCTTGACGACGTAGCTATAGATAACACTCCAGTTCCATACAGGAGCGGTAAGATGTGCCTTCGGTGCAAATTTCGACATATCGCTGTTGTAACCTATGGAGTATGCTCCTCTTTCTTCAGCAGCCTGCTGTGGGCTTGGAGAATCCTGATGCTGGGCTATAACATCGCAACCCTGATCGAGAAGGCTTATCGCAGCTTCCTTCTCCTTTGCCGGATCGTACCACGTGCCCGTCCACACCACAATTACCTTCGCATCGGGATTCACCTTCTTAACTCCCAAAGCGAAGGCGTTGATTCCCCTTATAACCTCGGGAATCGGATGGGCTGCAACGTAGCCTATCTTGTTCGTCTTCGTCATGGATCCAGCTACTAAACCGCTGAGATACCTCGCCTGATACATTCTGCCGAAGTATGTTCCCACGTTCTTTGCTGTCTTGTAACCGCTGCAGTGCATGAAAACCGTATTCGGGAAGTCTTTCGC
>QMZD01000162.1 GCA_003662985.1 Archaeoglobales archaeon
TCCTGCGAAACCATGAAAACGTATCACAACTGCTTTTACGACGACTCATGCAAAGGAATCTATCATCCAATCCAGTATTACTTTGAAAAAATTAAGAAAAATAGAGGCTTGGTAAAAGGGGTAAAGGGGGTAAAGGAGGTAAAAGAGGTAAAATGGGTAAAAGGCAAGAGGGCGGAGAAGCAAAGAAAGGGAAGTGAGGGAGTTGAAGGTAGTAGAGGAAAGGCTAAAGGGAAATGAGGGGGAGATCAAACTTATTCCAGAAAATCTTGACGACATCTGGCATTTGAAGCACATAATCGAACCTGGAGACGTTGTGTTTGCCCTCACAAAGAGGATAAGCGAGAGCAGCGATAAGCTCAGGAGTGACAAGGAAAAGATCACCGTTAGGCTTGGAATTAGAGTTGAGAAGGTTGAATTTCATAGATTTGCAAACAGACTGAGGGTTTCAGGATTGATAGTTGCCGGAATCGAGGATTCTGGACATCACACGCTGAACCTCTCCGTTGGGACAGAGGTTAGTGTCATAAAGGAGCGATGGAGAGATGAGCAGCTTAATAGAATCAAGAGAGCGATAGAGGCAGCAAGGAGGCCTGAAGTCGTTATCGTGGTAATAGAGGAGGGTGAAGCAACCATAGGGGTTTTGAGAGAATGGGGAGTTGAGGAGATTGCAAGCATAACGAGAAGCTATGGAAAGGGGATGGGAGATTACCGAAAGGAGTTTTTTGGGGAGATCTTATCCACCTTAAAAAACCTTGATTTTAGATATGCTGTTATTGCTGGCCCTGGGTTTGCAAAGGAGGATTTCATAAAATTCGTAAGAGAAAGAGAAGCTGAGCTGTCAAAGAAGCTGATTAAAGCGGATGTGTCCTCAACGGGCAGACGGGGATTTGTTGAGGTTTTGAGAAGAGGGGTTGTAACGAGGATTGTTGGAGAGCTAAGGCTTGCTGAAGAAGCAGAATACATCGAGAAGCTCCTCGGCGAGATAGCAAAGAATGGCAACGCAGCTTATGGATTGAATGAAGTTGAGAAAGCCCTGAATTATGGAGCAATAGATGTATTGCTTATAACGGATGAGTTTTTGATGAAAGAAAGGGAGAAGTGGGATGTAGATTCTTTACTCGAAGATGTTGAAAAGGGTAACGGGAAAGTTGTGATTATGAGTTCAGAATTCGAACCGGGAAAACAGCTGAACTCTTTGGGCGGGATTGCAGCCCTTTTGAGATTCCCCATACGATAGATTCGATCTATCTTAGCATCTGGTCTTAACATCCAATCTCAGTACCTTATTAAACTTCTTCCATCACAAACAACGTAGCTCCCATCTTTAATTCCATAGTACTTGTTCTTTTCTTTCAAAGGAATTAAGACCTCATTTTTTGCATCTTCAATCCTCTTAATCCTTCTTACCGAAGTAATGCTAAAGTTTTCCAACCTCACCGCAAGAATTTCTCCATCTTCAATCTCCTCACAATCTTTGTCGTACAGGATTGCTTCCATCAGGTTATAGCAGCCTTCTCCCTTTTCCACGAAAATTTCCCCGTACAAAAGCTCTTGCAGGATTGAACTGAAAAAATACCAGTCCTCTTCGACGAGTCTCTGCCTTGGAAATCTGCTTAAAGTGACGATGACATCCTCTGCAAATTTCTTATCGTGTATCAACCAGCAATCCATGCAGCTCCAGATGGGTTTGCCTTCAGATGTGAGCTTAATTTCACCACCCATGTCGTAGTTAAGGCAGGGATAGAAGGGGCAGTAGCAGAAGGTGCAGTCTTGGCCAGAGAAATGGCATGGATAGTATTTGCATTCAAAAGATGGACCATACACACCTTCAAAAGCAGAAAAGAGATCTATGAGGGTTCTCTCCCTGAGATTTTCTTTGCCTGCATTTTCCAATTCACTCATTCCCATCACGATTGGGATTTTAACATGGCAACCATGTCCCCAACTTCCACACCGATAGATTTTGCCACCGGTTCGCATTTTGCTGTCAGAAGAAACGCAATTGGCAGATCCGATTCTGAAAGACATTCGTAGTTCGCCATTCCCTTAGCAATTATTATATCTGCCTCATAAATTCTCTTTTTCGTCACTTCTGGAAGTTCTGGTTCGAATATTCCTATGGCTCCCTTACCATTTGTCAGAATTTCGTCTGCAACCTCATCAACTCCCGCAAATATTGCGTCCTCATACGTTGCATCGCTTATTATCGGTCTCCCTCTCACCACTACCGTAAGCCTCTCACAGATCTTTTTGATTTTTTCCATGAAGAGCCTATCCACGACTATCTCTCCGGAATTGTCAGTTAGATAAACTACTTTCCCCTTGCACTTTTCCCTTATCACATCGAGGTCATCGATCTTCAGTTTTTCATTGAATTTCTCACGAAAGTAGTCAAAAAAGCTGGAATCGCTGACTTCATGCCCCATCACTCCATAGTCGAAGGTGTTCGCGATTATGGATGCTTTGGCAGCAGCCTTAAAGGTATCATCGCTTCCCTCAATCACTTTACTTATCTCGGACAAGTACTCCATCGTTATCCTGTTGGCGTAATCCTTCAGCTCTTTGTATGGATCCTCATCCCCAAGAACTTCGTAAACTTTGCGGTGCATTCTCGTAGCTATGATAGCATTTATCCCCTTTTTTGGATATTCTTCCGCTATTATCTTCAACGCCTCCTCAACTGCCTTGTCGATCTTTTCCTGATCATTGGTCGACAAGCTAGCTTCCATGTAAACCCTATTAAGAAGGCATGAAGGGCACCTTGGTGATATTCTCATTGCTGCACATTTAAAGGGAATAGATAATAACTTTTCCTTTTTTGATTTATGGGATTAGAAGTAAGCCACCTTTTCGGTAATACGAAGCCAGAGTTCAGCTGCCCACAGGTTTTCCTTATACCCGAATTCAGTTAATGAGTAAAACAGTATGGGAAGAAAGCAACTCATCCTCCAAAAGCCTCTCAAAAAACCTTTCATCCTTCAAAACAGCTCTTGCAGCGGAGACGAGCTTTGCACCACTTTCCAGCATCTTTTTTGCTGAATAAACATCGACAACCGAATTATTTCCTATCGTAAAGATTTCCTTTGAAATTTCTTTAACAAGTCCAAAATCCGCATTACCACCCGGTACCATGGCATCAACGTGGAGCATGAGGCATCCTGCCTCCTTCAACTCTCTAGCAAGTTTTTTGTAGTCCAAGGATAGACCGCCCCTTATCTTTACACACGTTGGACAGACCTTAGATGTTTTCTCCACAATCGAGATCAGTTTAGGATCCTTCAATAACTCCTGTCCGCATCCTATTTCAATAAACTCGGGCTGTCTGCAGTGAGCGTTGATTTCGATTAATCCCCCATAATCACCAACAAGCTTTGCTGTTTTCAAGTAACCTTTTTCGCTGGCAGATCTCACATTTACGGCGAAGACTCCATCGTATGTCTTAATCAACCCTTCGATCTCAGCCTTTACCCCTTCGATTGGATCTTCAAAAATGAACTCTTTTCTACCCCTCTTTGCAACTTTCTTTGAAGCTTCCATGGACTCTTCATCCACACTAAAACCCCCAAGAACGACCATGCCAGCCGGAAATTTGGAGCAAAAGCTGTGATCGTTAATCCCGGCCATCGCAGAGAGGACAAGCCTGTTTCTGAATTTTATCACTTTCATAGCTAATTTCCAAATTTAAGTTTAATTTTCAATCCCTCAACCAAAGCTCTCGAATCTCAGTTCCGATAGTCTAAGCCTACCATCGAAGACCCTTGAAGCACTCCCGGTCATGTAAGCAATTTTGTCACTGAATTCGACGATTAGGTCTCCACCTTTCGTAACAACCCTCACAGGCTCCCTAACCAATCCCCGCTGAATGGAGACAAAAGCGGCAGCAACGCTTCCAGTTCCACAGCTGAGGGTTTCTTCCTCCACCCCTCTCTCATACGTTCTTATCTCTATCTCGTTCTCTGTTAGCAGACTAACGAAATTAACGTTCGTACCCTCCGGAAAGATTTTGCTGTATCTTATTTTTCTGGCAATGGAGACGATATCGAGATTCTCAAGCTCTTCTTCACCAACAAAAATTACCACATGTGGTACGCCGGAGTTTACCGCGTAGATTTCAAACTCCCTTCCACTCACCTCAAATTTCTCTCCCCATATCTGATTTACTCCAACCGCCGGAATCTCTTCAGCCGAGGTTTTAACCTCCCCCATGTTAACCTTAACCATGTAGCCTTCCGCTTTCTCGACCCATAGCTCGAGTACCCCGACGGGGGTTTCAACCTTAATGCTTCCGGGCTTCGCATATCCCTCCTCAACCAGATAGCGGGAAAAGCATCTTATACCATTTCCGCACATCTCAGCCTCGCTTCCATCGCTGTTAAAGTATCTGAACCTAGCATCGGCAATATCCGAGCTCTGAACGAACAGAGCACCATCTGCTCCAACACCAAATCTCCTATCGCATACAGCCTTAACAAATTCTGGTTTTTTCTTTTCTGGTATTAATTCACCGTTAAATTCATCAAAAAGAACGAAATCATTCCCATTACCGTGCATTTTGACGAATTCGATGTAATTGGTCAAACTAACCACCCCCTACCCAAGATTGAACTAAACTCTCAACCTCAACCTTACTCTTTCAGCAACTCGTAGATTTTCTTTGCCTCTCTTTCAGGATTGTCCGCCATGCAAATACTCCTTCCAACGATGATGTAGTCAGCTAATCCTTTAATATCTTCAATCCTGCCACCCTGCACTCCAACACCTGGGCAGATGATTTTCAGATCTCCAACAATTTCTCTCAGCTCTCTAACCCTTTCCGGCCTTGTAGCTGGAGCGATTATGCCATCACAGCCTATATCCCTCGCAAGCACAGCAATAGAATTCGATACTTTTTGAAGGAACTCCTCACCGCCAGGACTTGAAAGTTCTGTAACAACATAAATTTCTCCACCATATTCCCCTGCAACATCCTTTACCGCTTTCAGCGTATCGCTTCCAGCAAAACCATGGCATATAACGGCAAAAGCTCCATTTTCAAA
>QMZD01000163.1 GCA_003662985.1 Archaeoglobales archaeon
AGACAACTCATCAGCATAAAAAAACAATTGCGAGACTGGAGAGTGGCAATAGAATATGCAAAAGGGCTTGGTTATGAAAATATAGCATTGTGGGGCACATCTTTTAGTGGTGGACATGTCCTACAACTCTCATCAGAAATTGAGGTAAGCGCTGTTGTCGCGCAAGTTCCATTTGTTGATGGGATGGCATCAGTTAGAGCTATTCACAATGTTGGTAGTATTTTGACCCTTACCTTTTTCGGTCTCGTCGATAGAGCTGCTGCACTTTTTGGAAAATCTTACAGGTTACCCATAGTGGCCGAACCGGGGAAACGTGCCTTCATGAACACTCCTGAATCGATTAGATATCTTGAGATAATTCCTGAGGGGGTAAAATGGGAAAACTTAGCTCCGGCAAGGATTGCATTGGAGGTATCTTTTTACAGACCCATTAAAGTCGTGAAAAAGATTCGATGTCCTGTGCTATACGTTGTCGCCGAAGGTGATACAATAGCACCTGCCCAGATAACGTTGGAAGCTGCGAAGCAAACGCCAAAAGCTGAAATTGTAAAATTCGATGGAGGGCATTTTGATGGATATCTAGATCTACTTGACTCTTATGTGGAGGAGGAGCATAGCTTTTTCACCAAACACCTTTTGAGCTAAGTGTTTTGCTTTTATTTAAACTATTTTTAGTATAAATTCAAATTTTATATGCTTGAAATCTTGAAATTTTGTATATCCACACGAAATATGGGGACAAAAAACATTTAAACGGAACGCACAATATTGCCATTGACGACCATTGACGACAATTGACAAAATATTTATCTTATCCGCTGGTCTGTAGAGTAGGCATAATCGAAACTGGCCCGGGTAGGGTAGCGGTCATCCTCTGGGACTGTGGATCCCAGGAGCCGGGTTCGAGTCCCGGTCCGGGCCCTATACTTTTAGTTTGTGTCCCTAATCATTTTCGCGGCACACCTACTTTAACTGGTGCTATTCTGGAGGTGTTTTTTATATGTCAACCATTGACCTCCACGGCGCAGAGAGGAAGTTTGAGTGAAGTTAATTCTGGTTGAGGGGACCAACATACCCAAACAGACAAAAGAGTTAATCAAGAGTTCATCGACGATGCTTTCCACAGCTGAGGCACACAGAAGATTTCGAAGACATTAACAGAAAAGATTTTGCGATACTTCAGACACATGCCGAGATCCTGCACAAAAAGGGATATGACTTCGAATTATGAGTGAGAAAGAGGTCACATTACAAGCTTGATTTAATGTGGCTTGAGCGTTTTATTGAACTTTTTCTCCAAATCACCGGCCATATCAAGAGTTTCGCCAAGAGCAGTGGGTTATTAGAAAATCTGTAAATTGCTCAATCGCAACTTATTCGAGAGCAAAATTAAGCAACAAAAAGGTCTAAAGAATTTACAGAGAGTTTGATGTATTTAGTAATATCTTCATAGCCTTTAGAAGAGGACTCGAGAGGAAGTAGCTGCGAAAGTAATCACTTCACTGACGTTAATGTCTTGCATACTCTGGTAAAATAGCGAAAAGATAACCACTAAGGGACACAAGACTTCTTGCAAGTTTCTGCAATCAATGTTGATTCCGAAAGGAGTTTGTTAAATCGATAGGAGGTCGCAACAAAATAATATGTAACAACTTAGAGAAATTTCCGATCATTTACTGATATTATAGCTTTTCTACCGTAAACTTTTTAAATCATGAGGTGTTTTCTTGAATCAAATAAATGAAATAAGGAGTGTGTTAAGATGAAGATTGAAGGTATTGATAAATTAACTCTGGAAGATTTTGAAGAACTTGACGACATGACACTAACAGAGGAGGACATCGAAACGAACGTTGTGAAAAAAGATGCGTTTAGTCGCTTGAGCCCAGACGCAAAAGAGTTGCTGGTTAGAGAGTCTATACGGAGGGTTATAAGAAAATACGGAGAGGATGGTCTCACAATTGATGAAGTTGTGGAGCTAACTGGGCACTCAAGGAGCGCTGTAAAGAGACATTTGGATAGCTTATGTGCCCTAAGAGAAGTCTACTGCCTCAAGAAGAACAGAAAAGTAACATTGTACTATCCCAATGGGAAGCCATTACATACCGTCGGTAAAAAGAGATTGGAATGGGAATCGGATTGGAAAAACAACCCAATTTTTGAAATAACTGTGAATATTGGCCCAAAAGATCGTTTATTTTTGCACATTGTGGAAAAGAAATTCACAATTTTGGAAGGAGAGACACCAGAAGGGGCAATAATGGTTCCTTTAGATCATTTGGATGACTTTATTGAAGCTTTGAAAGAATTAAAAAAGGAGGTGGAGGGAATAGATCATGCCTAAAAATCAATTTTTGATATTCGAATGGGAGACCAAAACAACAAGCTATATCGTGGGTACCAAAAAAGTTCCAGCTCCGTGCTTTACACCTGAAATTAAAGGAGATGAAGATATGGAAGTAATACTAAGATTTGCAGGAAAAGCAATGGATGAAGGAAACCCAATAATGGTTCCCGCTAACCGGTGGCCATCTTTCGTTGCAAATGCCAGATTTAGAGTGACGTCACTATTTAAAGATAGATTAAACATACAGCAACTAGTAAAGAGACACCCAATAATATTCTACGAACCTCCCGAACTTTTTAGATACACAACTCATCGTGTGCTGGTATCTTACGCTCTAAAAGGAAATTCCTCTAGAATTAGAGAATTCCGTAAAAGATTGAAGCAAGGAAACGAGTCAGAGGCTTTAGAATTAATACCAGAATTTTATAGACCATTTGTAGAAAAACAAATGGCTGCTATTTGTAAAGCTATGGGTCTTCGATCGTCATCAAAGAAAAATGAGAGGTCACATGTTATAGATGCTTGGCTAACAAAGGAAGTAGGAGAGTCTTATTGGGCACATATAGTAGATATCTACTCTGAGGTAAGAAAATTGCCTGATTCGGCTATAGTACCTCCAGTGCCGCCAATTTTGCAATCGTCAGTTGAAGCTATCATTAAGCGTGTGAGAGCTGCCAATCACGTTACGAGTGTGATTTGCGAAAGACTTGAAGATAAAGAAAAATTCAGTCCTGTGCCGTATTTTCATCTATATTTAGACTGGAAAACTTTGCTTGATGACGATATAGTTGAACAAATTATACGAATGGCAGAAATAGAACTTAAAATTGGAGAATATTGCGGTACAGTGATCACACTAACAGGCTATAATTTAGCAGCTGAAAAGAATAACTTTAATAAAATAGAATCATTCATAACAGAGATTGTCAACATCAGTCATCAGTACCATTTACCCGTCATCCTCCCAAGATCTGGATGGTATGGGTTGTACTTAACAGATTTGGACGTGCAGGCATTTGGTTCATTGCTTAACGGCCATAGCAGGTACACTCCATCAGGTGGTAAAATTTCTAAAGAAGATAAATATGGAAAGCTACCTCTAATAGATGCAGCGGTTGAACTTAAGATATCTAATGTTTTGAAATGGATTGAAAAACATGGAGAATTGCCAGACGTTCTAGGATTGCCAAGAAAACCCACTCCAGATCTCCTGAAAGACGCGGATAAATATAGAGTTCTTTTCTCTAAACCATGGCGATTGTGTCACTGTGAAGAAGCTAGGAGAATAAGAAATGGACTCATTCAAGGTGTAAAAAACCCAGCTAAGAGATACCTCGAAAGATCACTACACCCGTACTTTGGTCATAAATAACTCATTAGAGGGTCTCAAAATGCTTTCATGGGCTGCTTGGATTTGGAAAATCTTGAGAATGAAACCCCATGAAGATATAACGATCCCCAAGCGTTTAGTTAGACATCCATTAGAGGATGGATTTACTAAGACTTTTGGAGAATACCAAGGTCAGATAATGGATTACGAGCTAACCCTTGCAGATGGTAGAAGAATACACGTTCGCGAGTTTAAAGACTATTACAAAGCTCATTGGGATAGAATAAGCCCAAAAGTTGACCCACTTGAACACTTGAGAGTTGACGCTCCAGGATGGTGGGTATTATTTGCTGGACTTGCTGGTGCTGCCTTAAGCTATTTAATGTCAAAAAGACCAGAGAATACTGTAAATGGTCTAATATTAGGGATGATTTTTGGTGTCTTAACAATTGAAAGCTAGTTTAGAGTTTTCCGAAAAATATGGAGGTGAAAAAGAATTTCGCTGGAGATGACGTGACGGGCATCCTTGAGAGAGATGGGATGCTGGTGGCGTGAAAAATCCAGATAGGTGATATTTCTGAACCAAGGGTTTGATATCATCCTATTTGCCAAAGAATGGGGAGGTTGGATAGTAGGAATAATAACAGTTGCAGCCATGGTCATAATACACTTGTATGGCCGACAAGTGGTGAGAATATCCTGCATTCTTGGACAGCCAATTTCTTTAATTTCTGTTAGAAAAGAAGTAAAAGATCAAATTAAAATATATTACAAAGACAAAGCAGTCGAGAACCTTACTCTGATAAGGGTTAAGGTTAGAAATGAAGGAAACACACCAATTCGAAGAGAGCACATTGTAAAGTCTATTGAGTTTGATTTTGGGGAAAATTCAGGTATTATTGACTATTCCATTATTTCTACAAACCCCGAAGGAATAAAAGTACAACTAAAACCAGAAGAAAATTCAATAAAATGCTACTTTGATTTACTCAACCCAAAAGATGAAATAACCCTCCAGTTCGTTTGTCTAGGCAATATAGTTAAACCAAAAGTTTCGGCAAGAATAGAGGGTTTGAAGCAGATAGAAGTTTTGCCTGAAGAAAAAGCCAAGAAATCTACACAAATAGGAATAATATACATGATTATTGGTGCATCAATGATCGCAATTTCTGGAATAAATCTGGGTAAATCAGATATCGGTTTAATATTATTTAGCTATGGAGAATTTTGAAAAACCACTCCATCTCTAAACCCCACCAGATTAACAAACCAATTAAATAGCCGGACAACCAAAATAGAAACCTATATTAACCCCTTTTCAGCATAGAACCAATATGAAATC
>QMZD01000164.1 GCA_003662985.1 Archaeoglobales archaeon
ACTACGATAACTTCACCTACAATACATCAAATTTCTATCCCCTCGAGGGGCTTCAAATCCAGATTAACAACCTCCCGGGAGGTGAGGGATCAAGTCACAGGCTGAAGGTTGTTGCGGAGAATGGGGTGGAGAGATACACCACCTTTACGGTAAACTGAGGTGATAACATGGCGTTTGGTGAGAGCGGAGTTCATGTGATCTTCTTCGTGGCAGCAATAATTTTCGCCTCCTCCATCTCCGCAATGCTTGTCACGACCGTGCAGAAAGTATCGATCGGTATAAAGGTGCAGGGAGAGAGTCTTGAGAGTAAAATCGGGACGGATTTCAAGATTGTAAATGATCCCGTCAATATTCCCGTGAACAATTCTGTCTCTCCACCCGAATACACATTTTACATCAAGAATATCGGAACAAAATCCATTTTGATGACCAAATCAACCCTTACAGTTTTAATAGATGGTAGCGCTATTTCTGGATCAGATCTCAGACTTGAGCCGGATGGAAAGCTCAAAGCGGGTTATCTTGGTAAGATTTTTGTGAGAACAAATCTAACTACAGGAGACCACAAAGTAACGGTTATTCTTGAAAACGGTCATTCTGACTCACTCAAATTTACGGTTTGAGGTGATAGCATGCCCTCCCTATACTCACTCCAGATTCAAAATGATGAATTCCACAAAAAGCTCGGAGGTGGTCTACCAGCTGGCACGATCGGTTTGCTGAAAGGGGATCATGGAAGTGGAAAGTCCGTTATATGTCAGAGAATGGTTTACGGCCTGATAAACAACGATGTCTCAGTTTCGTACATCTCAACCCAGCTAACCACAACAGATTTCATAAAGCAGATGGTTTCCCTCGGATACAACGTTATAAGAGGTATAATCGCTTCCAAACTGAAGTTCTTCCCAGTTTACCCGCTCATCAGCGAGAACAAAGAGAGAAGTGACTATTCAAAAAAGTTGATTTCTTCAAAGCACATATTCGAATCTGAAGTCGTTTTCATCGACAGCTTCTCCTCATTGGTGAGGTTTGACATCGATGAGAAATCGAGCATTGATCTCATGGGTTTCTTCAAGAGAATAGCAGCAACAGGCAAGGTAATAATCCTAACGGCTTTGGAGGATGAATTGGATAAAAGAACGATGAATGAAGTCGAATCCGCAGCATCACTCCTTATAGAGACTTCCACAAAAAAGTTCGGAGCGGATCTGAAGAATCTAATGGCTGTAAAGAAGTACAATTTCGCCCTAGGTAGTTATGCCAAACAGACGGCTTTTAGAGTTGAGCCGAAGATTGGATTGGTCGTTGAGATTGCCGCCGTTGCCTGATAGCTAATACCTGTCAAGAGGTGAGGGAAATTGGGGAGGCAAGTACTCAAAAAGAAAAAAAAGAAAGTAGAGGAGGAGAAAAAAGAGAGGTGGCCAAAATCTGACACGCTAGAGGATGCTCTGAAGAGAAACCCTCACCTAAGGGTTTATCTGGAGTTGAAGAAGAGAGAAGGTGAGATCCCAAACTTCGTGCCAGTTTTAACAAGGGACATGAAATCCCTCCCCAAACCCAACCTGATCTATCCAGTTGGTGACCCAATTTTCATCCATGTATATACCGATAGAGACCTAAAGAAACACTATCATGCAATCGAGCCCAGGCTCCAACCGGGAGAAGAGGAGAAATACCAGAAGCTAATGGATGCTATGCTTGAACTTGCCCCTTATGAGAAAGTTCCTGAAAGTGAGGAGGAGCTTGACGAGATAATCGATGTACTCATCGATAAGACATCGGAGATAGTGGATGTAAAAACTTCTATCAAGAAGAAAAAATTTTCTTTCGGTTTTGAAAAGATACCTCTCACTAGGGAGGAGGTATCAAAATTCAGGTATTTGATAAAGAGGGATGTGATAGGCGTAGGACCTCTCGAACCCCTCATCAGGGATCCTTTTATTGAGGATATCCACGTTATAGGGCCAAAAAACACGCATATAGTGCATAAGATCTTCGACATGATGCCTACCAATATCGATTTTGGAAACGACATAGCAATGGCGGAGTATCTCAAGAACATGGGGGAGAGGATGGGCAGGCCCGTGAGTGAGAGGGAGCCGGTTGTTGATGGCTCATTGCCCGATGGTAGCAGAATCAACATCATCTTCAGCACAGATGTCAGCTTAAAAGGACCATCTTTCACGATCAGGAAGTTCGCTGAAACGCCTATAAGTATCACCCAGCTCATAAACTTCGGAACGATAAGCTCGGAGGTTGCAGCCTACCTCTGGCTCTGTCTTGAATATGGAATGAGTATATGGGTTAGCGGGGAGACTGCAAGCGGTAAAACCACAACCCTCAACGCGATGCTTCCCTTCATCAAGCCCGACTCGAAGATCTACACAGCTGAAGATACGCCTGAAGTTCAAGTACCACATGCGGTCTGGCAGCAGCTTAACACCAGAGAGAGAGGTGAAACTGGCAGAGTCGACCTTTTTGATTTGCTTAGAGCTGCCTTGAGGAGTAGACCCAACTACATAATAGTTGGTGAGATTCGAGGGAAAGAAGGTTCGGTTGCATTCCAGGCAATGCAGACTGGACATCCCGTGCTTGCAACATTCCACGCCGGAACGGTTAAGAAACTCATTCAGAGGCTAACTGGAGACCCTATAAACGTTCCGATTACATTCGTTGACAACCTTAATGTTGTTCTGATCCAGCAGGCCGTTTACAGGAAGGGTCAGTTTTTGAGGAGAAGCCTGGTTGTTGAAGAGATAGAAGGATACTACGAGGATATTGGAGGTGTTGTGACTAGAACCGTTTTTGAATGGGATTCCGTGACGGACTCGCACATTTTTAGAGGTTTGTATAATAGCTATGTCCTCGAAAACAAAATAGCCCAAACAGCCGGCTATGAGGATCCAAGGATGATATATGAAGAGATGGAGCTTAGAAAGATGATTCTTGACAAAATGGTCGAGCAGAAGATCTTTGCATATAAGGAAGTCTCCCAAGTGATCTGGAATTTCTATAAGAAGGGGATGGAGGGACTTCCATTTAGAATATAGCGACTGGTTTGATACCATGTTTCCAAACTTGAGACATCTCGGGATAAAACCGGAAAGATATTTCCGCTTCGTTTTTCTCCCACTTAGCGTTCTCGCTCTGATTTTTGTAATAGTCGCTCTTCTACTCCTCCAGTCTCTTATGGAACTTATTGGTCTCTTCGCTCTGGTTTTGTATGCCGTTCCTGGGTTGATTTTCGCTGTTGCACTCTTATACCCAAAAATAATCGAGGGCAGGATGAGAAATGAGATCGACAACAACATTCACTTCTATATAACCCATATGGGAACCCTCGCAACCTCGGAGATCGACAGGATGGAGATGATGAGGATAATCTCCCAGAGAAAAGAGTACAAGACTTTAGCAGAGGAAACAAGAAAGATTTACTTACTAATGGATAAATGGAATAGAAATCTTGCCCAAGCGTGTAGATTTATAGCTAGAAGAACTCCAAGCAATATTTTCTCGGATTTTCTCGACAGAATGGCTCACGAACTTGACAGTGGTGAGGATTTCAAGGAGTTTATAAGAAGAGAACAGAAAGTCGTTATGGATGATTTCACAAATCACTACTCAGGGAAGCTCTACAGCATAGATGTATTTAAAGAGTTATACGTATCAATAGTCCTCTCTCTTGCTTTTTTTGCTGCTTTTGCGATCATAATGCCGTTCTTAACTGGAATAAACGTTACCCACATGATGTATCTCATAATGCTGTTTTTTATTCTGACTGAAGCCGGTGTGATAACGTACCTCAAAGGTGTGGCCCCTCGAGATCCTGTTTGGCAGACCTCAGGAGAGCTAACAAGTGCTGACGCTAAACTTTTTCGATGGACGAATATAGGTATCGCAGCCACTTTGGTAACATTCACGGTTGTTGGTTTCTTCAATTACATACTCCACTTGATTGACATACCGTTCCCCTTCATTCTAGCCATTTCAGTAACCCCCCTCCTTCTCCCTGGACTCAAAGCAAAGAAGGAAGAAAGTGAAATAAGAAACAAGGATAGAAACGCACCATCCTTCATAATGAGCCTTGGGGCCTCAGCCTCGGCCAGAGGTGGGAACATCCTTGAATCTCTCAAATACCTGACCGCCCATGATTTTGGAAGGCTTACTGAAGACGTAAGAGCATTGTATAAGAGGTTGAATACCAGGATCAATAAAGCAAGGGCATGGCAGAAATTCAGCATCGGAACGAACAGCAATCTTATTTACAGATTCATGGATATGTTCACCGAGGCCATTACCATCGGAAGCGATCCCAAAGATGCGGCAACCATTGTGGCAAACAACTTCAACCTCCTAAACAGCCTGAGAACCAAAAGAAATCAGGCAGCTAGCTCTTTTGTTGGAATCAGCTATGGTGTTATAATAGGAATAGCCTTCTCCCTCTACATTTCTTTTGGAGTTGTCGAGAGCATGAGCAACCTCTACGCGAGTCTCGGGGCTGCACAGAAGTACATTGGAGATATACTCCATGTTGTTCCGCCTGAGGATCTATCTTTTATAGATATGCTTGTTTTTATAGTTTTACTCATCCATTCAGCGGTTTCATCTTTCGCGATAAAGATCATGGATGGTGGTAGATACATCGCCGGCTTGCCACACTTCGTTGGCATGGTCTGGCTTGCCGCTGTAGCTGGCTTCATTTCAAAGAAGCTGATAACGGATTTGCTCGTTATAAGTCCTATGCAATAAAAGTTAATAACATTTTTATTGTTTCATTTTTAACATAAACAATGATGAATCCAAAATTCTTTTATAATAGTTATTATTATAATGAGACGATGGATAGTTTTCTCCTTACCCTAGATCCTCACATCCTCAGATCACTTAACAAAAGCACGCTACGAAAGAGGGTTCTTCTTCATCTTAGTTCGATATATCCCAATTACGATTACCT
>QMZD01000165.1 GCA_003662985.1 Archaeoglobales archaeon
AAAGGAAGAATTTAAAGATAAGATAGAGAACATAATATTATTTGGTTCATACGCTAGGGGAAATTATTCTGAAAATAGCGATATTGATATCCTCGTGATTGTAGATGATGACAGAATAGAAAAAGAGGTTAGGAGAGTAGCGTATTCGTTTATTCCAGATGTTGGCAGATTGATCTCTGTGAAGGTCATCGAAAAAAACGCATTTAAAACTATGAAGAAAATGGGATTCTCGCTTGTCTACTCTATTGAGAAGGAAGGGATCTCAATTGGATGAGATTGAACTGAGAATCAAGAAAGCTGAGAAACTTCTCCAAGATGCCGAAAAAGAATTCAAGATGGAGTTGTACGAAAGATGTTGCAGTACATCTTACTATGCAATGTTCCACGCCGCAAAAGCCATGATTCTCTGCATCGGGAAAGATTCCAAGACTCACAGAGGAAGATTTACTTGGTATGGGAAAACAGAGAAAAGTTAAGGTTAAGTGAAAAACGATTGCTCAAAGCTAAGCAGAGCATTCGATTTGAGAGAAGAGAGTGATTACGGGATTTTCAAAGAAATTTCTAAGGATGTAGCTGAGGAAATATTAAGAGACGCCGAAGATTTCATCCGTAAGGCGGTGAATACTATAGCAGAATTAAAAACGAGATTGGAGGGTTGACAGCTTGGAATTTCTCGTGGTTTCCTTGTTCATACAATTTTGAGAATGAGAAAAACTAGATGAGTTGTAAAATTCAAGATCAACGCAACAAACCCTTCATGCTCAGCTTTGCCGAAGCATAGGATCCTCTGTAGGAGCAAGAGTCTACAAGGACGGCGGGAAAATTGAAATCAAATCCATTCCTCTTATACCCCTATAATTAAACGGATTCTGAATTAACGAAACAGGCAACCTCGAACCCATCATCAGATATAATCAAGAATGGTTTGAGATTGGTTTGATGATTTCTGGATTAACCTTACTGGGACATGTCGCCTACCCTTTTTATGACTGGAGAAAAGGGATAGATGGATTTTTTAAGGATTAGTGGGTTGAAAAGCTTCTTAAACGAATTTTAAAGTTATTGGATGGTAAAAACTTCTTATAAAAGTTAATTTACCTACAAGTGTTTAAAACCTATCATAATAGTCTGTCTTTACACGTTATTCCAATCAGGAAACATTTAATACTTAATCTGATAAGAATAGAACATGGCTACTTTGAAGAACGAATGGGTGCCTTTAATCATCACAAAGGAGATAATAGAGCAAAAAAAAGAGCTGAAAAAAATTCTCCTGAAGTATGGCGTAAAAGATCCTGAAGAGATAGAGAAAAAAATTGAAAATGGTGAATTACCTGAACATCCAACCTATGAAGACTTTCTTTCTGCTCTGGCTTTAAAAAACAACATAGAGAAGATGAAAAAGCTGGTCGGGGAGCTTATTGAGGAGATCTAATGTTTCTGAGGTATCTAACCTTTCTTAAGATAGTTAACGATGAATTTTCCGATATAGTGGTAAATGCTGAACTTTATCCAGACAAAATAAGACTAAGCTTAATAGACGATTCATGGATAGATGTTAGGTATCCGATTGAGGATAAATTCTCATTCCACTGGCAGAGGGGTGAGAAGATATACCGGATTGATACAGCCCCCCACCATAGGAATATAAAGACATATCCGAGACACATCCATTTAGGTTCGGAAGATAATATCGTTGAGGACAATGTAACGGAAGAAAGTAAATCACCGAAGAAAATTTCAGAAGATTTATGTTATGGGTGAGGAATACCCTTCAAAATGACTGATCTTAAGCAAGCGATTACTATGGTGATTGTAGACAAACACCCATCTTTTCTCAATTTAAAAAACTGCTTAATTGGTTGGTGACAGTCAAAACTCAGGCTAAAAACTCTTTATGCTCTCTTTTGCTGAACCTACAAAACTTGTGGGAGGCAAGAGTTTACGAGGATGGCAAAAAGATTGAAACAGTCAAATCAGTTCCCCTGTGTTCAGTCATTAACGGTTTCTGGATCAATGAAACAGGAAACCTCGAAATCATTTATCAGATACGAAACCCAAGAATGGTTCAAGACAGGTTTAGCAATCTCACAACATTCATTGGCTGCATTGGTTATCTATTCTACGACTGGAGAAGGGAGAATGAGGTGGCTGGGCTTTAAGAGTTAAAACAATGTAAGAGATTCATGAGAAAGTGATTTGAAGCAACGACAGGAGAAGGGCTTGCTTGAGGAAAAATATAAACTACAAGAATAATTGAGTTATTCGTGGAATATTATCCAAGAAAAATAGAGGAAAAACGGGAAATCTGTTTTTTCTGGTTAGTATGAAGTTTTGTTTCAATAAAAAGGAAATAGATTGGATCGAGAGAATTGCTCTTTCCTTCGGTCTCAGCATCTCTGCTTCCACTTTCAGTTTTCTGGATGAACCATCTTTTCAAAATCAGCAGTTGAATATTTTGTTTAATCACAACCTTTTTTAAACTTGGATTTAGAATTTCAGATATGACACTAATGAAGTTCAGGGTCATAATTGAAGTCGATGAAGATGGTATGTTTGTTGTACAATGCCCTTCACTCCCCGGATGCATCTCTCAAGGTAAAACAAAAGAGGAGGCACTAGACAACATAAAAGATGCCATAAAGGGATACATAGAGAGTTTGAAAAAACACGGCGAGCCAATTCCAGTTGTTGAGGAAGAGGTGGTAGAGATACTTGCCTAAACTTCCAGTAAATTTCTGGAAGAAAACTCGTTAAAATTCTTGAAAAAATAGGGTATGAGGTTGACCATCAAACTGGTAGTCATATAATTTTGCGTCATAAAGGAACTCACAAAAGGTTAACAGTTCCAGATCATAAAGAAATCTCTAGAGGAACGCTAAGGGCAATAATTAAGCAAGCAGGGTTAACACGAGAAGATTTCGAGAAGCTGTATAGACTGTAGACAACAAAAACCTAGGTAACTAAACTGGCTCTTTTTCCCGATTATTAATGGATTCTGGATAAATGAGATCAGCAATCCGGAAATAGTCATGAGATACGATGTAGATTGGTTCGAAATTGGTTTGATAATTTCAGCAACTTTTGCTTGTTCATAGGTACCTCTTCTACGACTGGAAAAGGAAAAGGAGATGGATGGGCTTTAAGAGTTGAGAAAAAATTAAAAACGTATGGAGTAAACTGAAATTCGATATACTTAAATACTTGAACCCACATAAATATGTGTATGCCCAACATAACACTTTCGTTGCCAGATGACATTCACAAAAAGATGAAAAAGTACAGCGAAATTAAGTGGAGTGAAGTCGTCAGAAAAGCTATAGTGGATTATATAAGAAAATTAGAGGAAAGCAGAGTAGAAGTAACAACAAAAGAGCTCTTAGATGACCTTGGTGATGATTTTAAAAAGAGCTTAGATGAGTTGGAATTTGAGAAAGCCTTAGAGGGTTACAAAAAGATGAGGGATGCTGAATGGGAGAGAACCTCTACGATACGAGTAAACTGATCGATGCCTATAAAAAGAGTGAAGAAATCCATGGATACACAACGATTTTTAATCTTGTAGAATTCCCGAAGGCGTTGGAGTTTAATCTCAGGGTTCTATATCCTTTGAAATCTGATTACAACTTAGCGTTGGAGATATCCACGGAATTGCTAAAAGTAGGTAAGCCCATTCCTGCAATAGATGTGATAATCTCGGCAATCGCTTTGAATAACAAACTGAGGGTTATCACGAAAGATGAACACTTTCTTTTTGTTAAGGAAGTTAAAAAAGATTTTGAAGTTGTAGTTGAAAGTAAATGAATTATGAGTTCTCAAACGTCTCAAGATTAATGTTCCGAACATACTCTATTGAATCAATCTGCTAAGCGAAGGTTTTGTAAAGTAAACGTCGCTCTCAGTTCTGGATGAATAATTAACTTTCAAAATTAAATAAAATGACCAAATTGACGTTTCCATGATCATAGCGATCCTTATCCCACTTCCCTTGATTTGTTTGGTTTTTAAAAGCAGAACGAACCTTGGAAGCTTAACGCCTAAGTGAAGTTATTGATTTCAGATACTTTTTCTACAAGGAAAGGTGTTAAAGAGGTAAGTGGATTTTAAGGTTCACGTGGAGTTAAGAAGTTCCGGAAAGACGTTGTAAAAGAATTCGTGAGGAGATAACTCAGGAAATCTGGAATGTTACAGATAAAATAATTTAAAGCCCTCCATAACTTTTCTTGCATTCATATAAACATCTGCACTCAGCCACATCGTTTCAGCAAGTCTTTCCAAGCTTTTAATTCCATCCTCTCTTGAAATTAGCCCAGTTTTAACAGCTCTTATCAGCACACCTATTGATCCTACCACCTGTAAGCCCAAGCCTGATGCGAACCTTCTCGCATCGGAATCATCAAGCAGAATGGGAAACCTCAAAGATTTGGCAAGCAGGATTGCAGATGCTTCGCCGCGATGGATTCCGACTTTTTCAGCAAGTAATTCTGAATTGGGAGGATCATCGACAACTCTGATCCATTGAACGTTATCTATAAGAAACGCATCGGGCATGCCTTTGTCTTTCCCTCTATCAACCACTTCAATTTTCACGGCCTTAGGAATGATTACCTCGCTGAAAATCTCTCCGAGTAAACTCAGCCTTCCGATTTTTGCAAGATGGATCAACGGACCGGCATTACTAACCGCTGCCATCCCATCTGTCACCTAACTCATCGCTGTTGTTATAGCTCCGTAGCCCATTCAACATCAGCTCTGAGATCCTCTACATCATATCTGAACGGGATATTCCTCATTCTAAGTTCCTTCAGCGCCTCTCTGTAGGTAATCCCCGCTATTTCAGCAGCTTTCCACAGTGAAATCTTACCCTCTCTGTACAGCTCCAAAGCTTTCTTAATTTTGTATTCCTTGAGGGATTCTGTCACGAGCTT